>JBNMHH010000178.1:0-4487 GCA_050872665.1 Helicobacteraceae bacterium | reverse complement strand
AAGCTAACCGACAATACGCATTTTCCGCAAATCAACGAAAATATATTTGCATACTCGCCCTTTATTCATCGTCATAGCATTGAAATTAGCGAAAAATGCGAGTTTTTTGGCGGTCCGATGAGTGGGGATTTGCGCAAGGATTCGCGTCAAAATTTGTCAAAAGATTCGCGTCAAAATTCGCCAAAAGATTCACATAAAGATTCGCACCCATTTTCAAAAATCAAAATCAATTTTGTCCCGCATTTAAGCCCATTTACGCGCGGAATGCTTGTAAGCATTTTTGCCAAACTAAAAGAGCCACTAAATCCGTGTGAGATTTTGCGTGATTGCTACGCAAATGAGCCTTTTATTCGCATTAGCGATAATCCTGTGAGCGTGAAAAACACCGCTGGAAGCCACTTTTGCGATATTTTCGCGCTGTGCGATGAATGCGATTTATTTATTAGCTCAAGCATTGATAATCTACTGCGTGGGGCGAGTTCTCAGGCTTTAGCAAATGCCAATCTCGCGCTTGGCATTGATGAAGCGCAGGGTTTGCCAAATATTGCTTATGTGCCGTAGATTTGGGCGAATGGTAGCGAATCTTTGGGCGTAGAATCGGGGCAAAAAATGCTAGAAATTAGCAATGATGCGATTTTTATCGCCGATTCGCATACGCAAAATGGGCGCGATTCGCTTATTTTGGGATTAGAAAAATTGCTACATTCCCCGCCCTCGCAGATTTTTTTAATGGGCGATATTTCAAATATTTTGGTAGGCAATCTAAAATCAAGCATAAAGTCGAATCAAAGGCTTATAAGCACGATAGATTCGCTTACCCCAAAGGCGCAAATTATCTATTTTGAGGGCAATCACGACTTTAATTTAGAACGCATAATGCCAAGCGTCATTAAAATCCCGCGCAAAAGTCAGCCACAACTTGCAACATTTGGTGATAAAACCGCGCTAATCGCGCACGGCGATATTTTTTTGGATAAAAAATATGAGATTTACATAAAAATTTTAAGCGCGAAAGTAAGCGAAAAAATCCTAAATGCGCTTGATTTGGCGACTTTTGGGAGGCTTTATGGCTTTATTGAAAAAAAGGTGCAAAATAAAAGGATTCGGCTTTTGCACGATGAAAGCGCGATTCAAACGCTAATACAAAGGCGTATCCAAAGCTATGAAAATTATATTTTACACAAAAATTTACGCGTGGATTTAGTCATTGAGGGGCATTTTCATTTGGGGAAAATTGTCGCAAAAGATTCGCGCGAATCTACTTTCAAAAGCAATTTTTCTTATGTCGCTCTGCCGTCATTTTTTGATGAAGGCAAAGTTTTTAGGATTAGCGATTGCGCATTTACGCGCCTTTAATTTAGTGTGAATCGCGCACGATTCACAAAAATCCGCTAAAAATTTGGCACAATATATGCTTAAAATGCAAAATTTTTAAATCTTAATCAACAAATTTAAGATAAAAAATTATATAATCCGCAATTTTAAGTCATTTTAACAATATTTGGGGTAAATTATGGACGAAATGCAAGAGATTTTAGAGGATTTCCTCATCGAAGCCGCTGAGTTAATAGAGCAGTTAGACCAAGATTTAATCGAGCTAGAGCATAATCCAAGCGATTTGGAATTGCTAAACCGCATTTTCCGCGTGGCACACACAATTAAAGGTTCAAGTTCGTTTTTGAATTTTGATGTTTTAACGAGCCTCACGCACAATATGGAAGATGTGCTTAACAAAGCGCGGCGCGATGAGCTAAAAATCACGCCAGATATTATGGATGTGGTGCTTGAATCCATCGATATGATGAAAGGGTTGCTAAATGCGATTCGCGACACAGGCACGGACAAAACAGACATTGATATTACCGATGTTGTAAAACGATTGCAAAGCATTTCCCAAGGTGGCGCAGTAGAGCAACCCGCTCCAGCGCAACCCGCCCCCGAATCTACCCCACAACCACCCACCGAATCCACTCAAACGCAAAGCGCACCAGAAGCTACACAATCTCCCGAATCCACCCCAGCTACCGCAGAAAAACCCGCCGATGATAATGTGGATTATTCTAAAATGACTCCAGAAGAAGTAGAAAATGAGATTCAAAGGCTACTAAAACTGCGCCAAGAGGAGGATAAAGCGCGTAGAGCCGCCAAAAAACAAGCCGAAGCGCAAGGTGGAGCGCAACCCACTCCAGCGCAACCCGCGCAATCTGCGCCACAACCCGCTCCAGCCACGCCAAAACCAGCTCCCAAACCTACTCCAGCTGCCGCCAAAAAGCCACAGGGCGCAAAACCCAATGACGGCGCAGTAAGCACGAGCGTAGAGCAAACCGTTCGCGTTGATGTCAAGCGACTTGACCACTTAATGCGACTTATGGGAGAGCTTGTGCTAGGCAAAAATAGGCTTATAAATATTTACGATGAAGTTGAGGAGCGATATGACGGCGAACAATTCCTAGAGGAGCTAAATCAAGTCATCAGTAGCGTGTCGCTCGTTACTTCGGACTTGCAATTAGCGGTTATGAAAACCAGAATGTTGCCTGTGAGTAAGGTTTTTAATAAATTCCCGCGAATGGTGCGCGATTTATCGCGTGAAATGGGGAAAAGTATTGAGCTAATTACCAGTGGCGAGGAAACGGAGTTAGATAAATCTATCGTTGAGGAAATCGGCGACCCGCTAGTGCATATGATTCGTAACTCTTGCGACCACGGTGTGGAAAGCAAAGAGGATAGGATTGCCGCTGGGAAAAGTGAGACGGGCAAAGTTGAGCTAAAGGCTTACAACGAGGGCAATCATATCGTTATAGAGATTACCGATGATGGCAAGGGGCTTGATGCGGATATGCTAAAACAAAAAGCGTTAGAAAAAGGCATAATAAACGAGCGCGAAGCCGACACAATGACGGATAAAGAGGCTTATGGGCTAATCTTTAAGGCTGGATTCTCTACCGCAAAAGTCGTTACCAATGTGAGCGGTAGGGGCGTGGGAATGGATGTCGTAAAAACCAATATCGAAAAGCTAAATGGCATAATCGATGTCGAATCCGAGCTAGGACGCGGGACTGTTTTCAAACTAAAAATTCCACTCACTCTAGCTATTACCCAAGCTCTAATCGTGGGCGTCCAAGAGGAATACTACGCTATTCCGCTTAGCTCAGTCGTAGAGACCGTGCGAATCAACCAAGATGAAGTCTATATGGTAGATGGCAAAAGTGTCTTGCGCCTTAGAGATGAGATTTTGACGCTTGTGCGTTTGAGTGATATTTTTAAGGTTGATTCGGTGATTAAAAATTCAAGCGAATTTTATGTCGTGGTAATCGGCTTGGCAGAAAATAAAATCGGCGTTGTTGTGGATTATCTAGTCGGGCAAGAGGAAGTGGTAATCAAGTCTTTGGGATATTATCTAAAGGGCACAGAGGGCATTGCGGGTGCGACCGTGCGAGGCGATGGCAAAATCACACTTATTGTTGATGTGGGCGGTATGATGAATATGGCAAAAGGCGTAAAAGGCTCGGTTAGCAGTTTGCAAGAGGACGCAAGTGAAGCCACAGAGAAAACCAAACCAAGCGATTATATAGTCCTTGCAGTCGATGATAGTCAAGTAGATAGGGCGATAATCAAAAAATATTTAGGACCACTTGGCATAACACTTATGGAAGCAAAAGACGGCGTTGAGGCACTAGATATTATAAAAAATGGTGAGCAGAGCATAGATGCGGTGCTTGTAGATATAGAAATGCCTAGAATGGACGGCTACACTTTGGCAAATGAGATTCGCAAATATAATAAATTTAAAAATCTCCCATTAATTGCCGTAACAAGCCGAAGTAGTAAGACAGATAGAATGCGAGGCGTTGAATCAGGTATGACAGAATATATCACAAAGCCGTATTCTGCGGAATATTTAGTTAATGTAGTGAAACGAAATATACATTTTGACATAAAAGAAGCAAATTAAAATAAAGGAGTAGCAAATGGACGATAAAATGAAAGATTTATTTAGAGCACAATCAAAGCAAGATAGTGAAGAAGAACAAGTAGAAAATATTCTCCAAGTTGTTGGATTTTTGGTAGGCAATGAGGAATTTGCCGTGCCGATTTTGGATATTCAAACCATTGAGAAACCTATCGAATACACGCGCGTTCCCGGCACTCCAAGCTATGTGCTAGGCGTGTTTAATTTGCGTGGCAATGTCTATCCACTAATTGACTTGCGCGGGAAGTTTGGACGACCTATGATTAAGCAAAATAAAGACACGCGCTATATTGTGATTAAGCACAATGACGATGTCGCTGGATTCGTGATTGATAAGCTAACTGAGGCGATTAAACTTGATGAGGGCGATATTGAGCCTACACCTGAAACGCTCAATGAAGAAGCTGACCTAATTTATGGGATAGGAAAACAAAAAGATAGGTTAATTACCATTCTAAAAGTTGAATACTTACTAAAAAGGGCTTTCTAAAGATTACAAATTTATTTTGGAGGGGTT
>JBNMHH010000177.1:0-4488 GCA_050872665.1 Helicobacteraceae bacterium | reverse complement strand
GCGCACCCTAAGGCTAATCCGCCGATTACCGCGCTAAAGTCCGCCGAAGTGTTTGAATCAAATAGTAAGGCTTGATAAAATAGCACGGTTTCCGCACCCTCGCGATAAACTGCCAAAAATACGCACCACCAAAGCGCATAGCTTGAACCTTTGGTAATCGCCTCTTTCGCGCTGGATTTGATAAATTCATTCCATTTATTTGCCTTAGATAGCAACCAAAAGCCTACATATAGTAGCAAGGCGACTGCTATAAGCATTGTTACGCCCTCTAGCAATTCTCTAAACTGCCCTGCGTATTCTCTAAAGAAATAATACACCGCAAACGCCGTGATAAAGCTCAAAAATACGCCCACGCCAAGCGCGGAATACACGATATTTGTGCGGGATTGATTGCCACTTTGGATTAAGTATGCCACGATTGCAACGACAATTAGCATTGCCTCTAAGCCCTCGCGTAGGATAATGCTAAGAGCTGAGATAAACAAAAACCACACGCTTGAATCCTGTATAAAATCAAGCGAACTCACAATTAGCGCATTTAGCGAATCAAATGTCTTTTGCAATTCCTCTTTTGGCGCGTCTGCCTTTATGAGTGCCACGCCACGCGTGAATTGCGCCTCGATTTTCATTTTCAAATCCGCATTCATCGCGCCAATCTTATTTTCCATTCCGCTACCTTCAAAAATATCCAAATACACGCTTTGGAGATTGTCAATAAGCGCGTTAGCACCCTTATCGCCGTAAGATTCGATGATATTATTTAGCGCAATTTTTATATCATCAGCCACTTTGGCGTAATCTTTTGTATTCGCACTTTCATCAAAGCCCTCAACCTGCACGAGCGCGATTTCGTCTGCGCCAATGCCTAGCAAAATGTCAAATAGCTCATCGCTTAAATCTGTGATTTCCTCGCGTAATCGCTTTTCATTGATAGTTTTTTCGCGAATCTCACGCACGATTTGGCGCATATTTTGCTGAATCTTATTGCCCTTTGCGTTGCTTTTGTTGATAGCGACTTCTAGCTTTGTGTTGCGATAGTCGTTAAATTGCGCGTCCTCAATGAGATTTGCCGCGCCCTCCAAATCGCCCTTTTGGAATTTCATCGCGGCAATGTCTAATTTTGCGCTTATGTTTTCGTATATAAAATATAGCTTTGGATTTAGCCCTGCGGCTTGTTGAAATTCCGCACTACCTTGTGCGCCGATAGTGGCGATTATGCTTTGACTTGAATCGGCGGTGGATTCGCTAGATTCGGCACTTGATTCGGCGACTTTTGCGCTTGAATCGCTTGAATCTTTTGAATCCGCGCTCGATTCGCCTTTAGATTCAGCCGAATCTTCCCCCAGCAACGCCGCAAACATTGCGTCCGCCTCCGCGCTTCTTTGCGCGTCCGCCTTTATCGAATCCGCCTCCGCTTTTGCCTTGTCATAAGTCGTATCGCTCACTTCCGCCACCAAGCGAACGCCACCTTTTAGGATAGGAATCACCTCATCTATATCAAAATAAAGCCCCGCAATCAACGCCTCTATGCGCTCTAAGTCCGCCTTATTTTGGTATAGTTTGCGGAGATTAGTAAATTTGCGCTCCATTAGGAACGCTTTTTTGCCCATATTGCGCCCGATATGCCCCTCGATATTTTCAAAATGCCGAAAATAAGCGTCCTCTGCGAGTTTTTTGGCGGCTAAATTATCGCCATTTTTATACTCCACCACGCTTTTATCAAGCATCTCACGGATATTTTTCACATCGCCTTCAAAGTCCTTTTCCGCACCAAAGGCGAAATTTAGGGCGATTCCAAGCACAAAAATGCTAAAAAAATTTACTAATCTCATTTTTTTACTCCAAAGTTAATTTAATCCACGAATCGCGCCTTTAAAAAATGCGCGATTGCGATTCATCGCTTAAAAATTATACGCTACAAATGCCTCAAAATAGTCCTCGTTTCGTTTATTTGCGCCACTAGCGGTATTTATTAGCTTCGTATATGAGATTCCAGCCTCTAAGCCCTCATATCCGCCAGAGACATTTAGCTCAACTGCATTAAGAGGCTTTTCTTTTGTTACTTGTTCGCTGTTAATATTGCCGTTAATTCCGCTTGTGTTGCCATAGATTAGCTCTAATCCAAAATAATCCGCGAAATTATACCCTAATCCCACATAAGCAGTAAGCGCGTTTGAATTATATAAATATTCATCGCCCTTATCTAGCGGTCTTTGGTCGCCTAGCGCATTAAGCGGAACAACGCCGTTTTGTAAGTCTGACTTTTTATTAAAGACTTTCATAATACCGACTTTAAGCCCTAAACTATGCGATTCAGCGAGGCTAAAAAGCAAATCCTCCTCTACTTGCAAGAAATGCGCATCCAACCAATCCGCCATTTTGCTATGCAAATAAGTGTATTTTACGCTTGTATTTGACAGCACCGAATCTTCGCTACCAAAGGACAGATTCGCACCTACCCACGCGCCATTAAAGCTAGGTAGTGGCTCTTCGGTGGCATATTTAGTCGCGCTATCGACATTGACAAAATACGCCTCAATCGCCAAAGGCTCCCAAGAGTTATTTTCGATTCCAGCGATAACGGTATGCCCGACTTTGCCGTCCTCAAACTGCGCAATTTCGTTATTATCCGCAACGGCTTGACGATAGAACCAATATGCGTTTATCGTAGTCGCGCCTTGCGGGATTTTAATGGCAAATCGCGCACCCTCGACATAGTCATTTACCCATTCTAAGTCTAACTCCTCGCGCCCAGCACTCAAATCGAAATATTCGCTTGTGTAGCCGATGAATCCTTGATATAAAATCGCATTTGCGCTAATATCTTGGTCATAAACTGCGCGAGATTTGCCTAGCTTTACGCTACCCATTAGGTTTAGCCCGAATCGCAATCGCTCAAACTCCACGCCCTCAAAGCCCAAATACGCATAGAGGCTTTGGAAGTTGTTTTTGCTCCCTGCCTCGCCATAATAGCCCTGCGTATATTGCGCCCCAACTTGCGCAGCGTAAGAGTAATTTTTCTTAAAATGCTCCGCCACTGCGTTTGAATCGCCCTCATCTGCATTTGCGCCTACGATTCCTAACGCTAATCCTAACGCCACGCTTAACGCCGTGTTTTTTATCATTCTGTTATTTTTCATAACTTTTGTCCTTTTTTTGTTGAAATTTTTAAAATGAAACGCAATACTATGATAATTATTCTTAAACATATCTTAAAATTTGCCTAATAATTTGAGCACTAGTGTCTATATGGATTTGCTATTTTCGCTTCCCAAAATCGCTATCGATTGTCAAATCCTGCTTTGTCTTTAGGCGATAATACAGCGCACCCAGCGCAAAAACTACGATTATAATGCCAAGCACCGCAATCGTCCCAAGCGGATTATTTTGCAAGAAAAGTCCGCCCGTATTCATTCCAAAAAAGCCCACGATGAGGTTGAGTGGCAGGACAATGGTAGAAATTATGCTTAGCACATAGATATTTTGGTTGAGGCGTTCATTTTTGATAGAGCTAATAAGCGCATAAAGCCCATCAATCCGTGAGATTAACTCTTTGGCGGACTTTTCTAGCATTTTGGTGGCGAGGATATAAACGCGCAAATTTTTCTTTAAAAAATTCTGCTCATTTGCGAGTAGATTTAGCGATTCGTTGCATTGGGTGCAGAAATTTAGGCTTTTATTTAGCTTTTGCTTTAGCACAAAGGATTTTTGAAAAAATCGCTCCACGCTTTTGCCCTTTAAAATCGCATTTTCTTTGCGCTCAATTAGGCTTTGATAATGCGCCAAATTGCCCCGCACCTCACCGATTTGTGCCTTTAGTTTCCCCATAAAATCCGCGCTTTGAATCTCTACAAAATGCTCACCCCTAAATTCAAAAATCGCATTATCCTCAAAGGCAAACGCCCCGCTACCGCCCAAAAGAAGAAGTTTTTTAGAGAAAAATTCGCCATATAAAATCTCGCTATTTTTTCCACTCAAAAAGGCTTGTAGGTTGCTATCGATTGTCATTTATTTCTCCTTAAAGTTATAAAATTTTATCAAATTTATTATGGATTGCTTTAGTGTTTGCAACGCCTCGCAATGACAGGGTGGGCAGATTCGTCATTACGAGATTTTGCGTAGCAAAGTCGTGGCAATCTATTATATTTATTTTGGATTGCTTCGCTCGTTACACTCACTCGCAATGACGAATCCCATTTTAGATTCAAACGACAATCGCGGAAGTAGCTTTAGGCAAGTTCGTGGGTTTTCAATCGCGGAAGTATTTTTGATGAGAAATCGGGGTTGCGAAGCCCCACGAGCAAGGAAATAAGACTTGGAGTCTATTGACGAAGCGAGTGGCAAGTCTCCCCGATTTATCGCAAAAAGACACTCGCGCTTTTTTATTTAATTCCTGCCTCGATTAGCTTATGAATGTGTAACACTCCCAAAATCTCCATATCCTCACTCACAACCACTAGCATTTGTATCTTTGAATCCTCAATGATT
>JBNMHH010000176.1:0-4536 GCA_050872665.1 Helicobacteraceae bacterium | reverse complement strand
TTGCTTTTGCCACGAATCCACCGCGATTCGCCCACGAATCCACCAAAATCACTTTTCAATAATCGTCCTTAAATAGCCATTTTCGCTAAGCATTATGTAAAGATGCCCCAAAATCTCTTTGCGCTCATCATCGTTTAAATGTTCCGATTCCTCAATCCTTTGGCGCAAGATTCGCTCAATGTCCTTTGTGTCGTAATCCAAATCATCAAGCACATCTAAGATATTTTGCGCGGATAATAAATTTTCGATTCGATACCCGCTGTCCTCATCTTCGTCCAAAACCACGCTAAATTCCGTAGGGTGCGTGAAAAGATTATGCTTCATTCCTAGCACTTCTTGATACGCGCCCACCAAAAAGAATCCCAAAAAATATTCCTCTTTTTTTATATCCACATCGTGTAAAAATAATGGCATATTTTTATCAAAGCTAATTTCGCCATCGCTATCGCAGGTTATATCCCAAAGACTTGCACTTCTTGTCGGGCGCGTATTTAGCTTATCAAGTGGCATTACAGGAAAGCTCTGCCCTAGCCCCCAATTATCAGGTATGCTTTGAAAAAAGCTACAATTTAGCAAATATCGCTCTTGAATCTCATCTTGGATTCGCAAAATCTCATTGTGATTTTTGTGCTTTAAAGTGCCGATGACTTTTTTGATAATCAAATGCACCAAAATCTCCGCGTTGCTTCTATCTTGCAAATCGATATAGCCAAGCTCAAAAAGCGTCAAAAGCGATTCCAAATGGTCTAAGCTATCGTGCAAATACTCCATTGCGTGTCGCTCATCAATGCTATTATACAAGTCTAGTAGCTCATCAATTAGCTTTGGATTTTTATCTTTTTTAAGTTTTAATGCGCCCTCATCATATTCCTGCGAAAATAGCTCTAACACAGGCGCGACTAAAACCGCGTGACTTGCGGCAATATATCGCCCTGATTCGATGAAAATATCTGGCTCTCGCTCTTTTTTATTTTTGGCGATTTCTTTTAGCGAAAACACCACATCGCCACTAAATTCATCAAGCGTGTAATTGCGATTATTTAGCCCCTCGTGTTGCGTGTATTCCACCGCTAAGCCACCGCCGATATTTACGATATTTAGATTTTCGCAACCCATTTTGCGAAGCTCAGCATAAATATTCCCCGCCTCACGCAGTGCCTTTTTAAGTGGCGAAATATCGCGAATCTGAGAGCCGATATGAAAGTGAATCATCGAAAATTGCGAGATTAGCTTGGATTTTTTAAGCAGATTCACCGCCTCTAGTAGCTCGGTAGAGGTTAGCCCAAATTTGGCGTTAATCCCGCCAGACTTCGCCCAAATCCCGCTCCCCATAGAATGCAGACGAATCCGAATGCCGATATTAGGGTATGGCGCACCCATTTCCTTTGCCACCGCGATAATGGTTTTTAGCTCATTTAGCCCTTCAATGGTTAGCGTGATATTATGTCCCATATTTGAGGCGATAAAGCCCAAATTTATCATTTCTTTATCTTTGAATCCATTGACTGTTATGGGTGAGCCTAGATTCGTATAAGCCATCGCCACAATTAGCTCCGCCTTGCTCCCCGCCTCTAGCCCGTAATCCTTGTCGATTGACGCCTCCACAAGTGGCAACACAAAGTTTGGAAATTGATTGACTTTAAGGGGGAAAACCGCCTTAAACGCGCCTTTGTATTTATACTGCTTAATGGAGCTTTTAAATGAGCTAAAGAGTTTATTTAGTTGCTTTTTGATAAGGTGGGGAAAGCGAATAAGTAGCGGTCCTTTGTAGCCGTCATCGCGGATTTTTCGCACTATGTCAATGATAGCAATGTCCCTATTTTCCTCCACTTTTACCTTGCCATCTTCGATAACAAAATCATCTCTGCTCCAAAACTTTATCCCATAATCAAACATTGCCAAATCCTTGAAATTGTGATGATTGCACTGCGCTTAAAGCGTTTGCGTAAAAATTGCGGAATTATAGCATTTTTGATAAAATTTTGCGTAAAAATATTTGGTGACAAAATGATACTTTTTGATAATCGTGTGGGCGTGGAAGTGGGTAGCGAGACTTTGGCGTTGCTTGAATCTATCGCGGAATTTACTATGAAATCAAGCAAATTTAATGCGCGAAATATCGAGCTTTTGCTTGTGAGTAATGATGAGATTCGCGCACTAAATGCGGAGTTTTTGGGAAAAGATTATGCAACCGATGTGCTAAGTTTTCCGCTAGATTCAAGTGGGATTATAGATTCGAGTGGATTCGTGCTTGAATCTAACGAATCTAATATTGTTTCAAACGCTGATTCGCGCATAGATTCGCCTTTAGATTCGCCAAAATTGCCTTTGGGTAGTGTGGTGATTGCTTATGAAATCGCTGATTCGGTGGCAAAGGCGCAAAATCACTCACTTCAAACCGAACTAGCGATTTTATTTACTCACGGGCTTTTGCATCTTTTAGGATACAATCACGAGTGCGATAATGGAGAGCATAGGCAAAAAGAGAGAGAAATTTTGGCACATTTTGGCATAAAATCCACGCTAATATCGCGCAATTCCTAAATGAAAATCAGCAAAAATGCCTTAATTGTGGCGACTGCCTTAAAAATGAAAGGTGTAGGCAATAAGTGGGTGGTGGAAAATATCACAGCCGATTCGGACGAATCGGAGATTATCAAGCGTTTGGCACATAAAAATCCAAACGCCGAATTTGACTTTTACGAATCTAAACGCGCCGTAGAATCCGAGATAGAATCGCTAGAAAATTACGCAGACGGCGTAATTGCATTTTGCGATGAGGGATTCCCCACATATAAAAGCACCATAAATTCTAGCGACAAGCCCGTTTTGCTAACCTACAAGGGTGATTTGGGGCTTTTAACTAAAAACAAATTGCTTAGAATCGCCGTCATCGGGCTACTAAATCCGTGCGAGAAAATCCAAGACTTAGAGGAAAAAATCACCACCAAAATGCTAAGCAAGGACGCCGTAATCGTAAGCGGACTAGCAAAAGGTTGCGATACAATCGCCCACGAATGCGCCCTTAAAAAGAGCGGCGCGACTATCGCCATTTTGCCAAGCACATTGCGCAAAATTTTGCCCTCATCAAATGCCAAGTTAGCGGGAGAAATCGTGGCAAACGGCGGACTACTAATTAGCGAATATATCGCCGAGTGCGAAAATCCGCGCTTTGGCTTGACAAAGCGATATATTGAGCGAGATAGATTACAAGCACTTTTTAGCGATGCGGTGTGTTTGGTGGCAAGTTATAGTGAAAGTGATAGTAGGGCGGATAGAAGCAAAGGTTCAGGTGCAAGACACGCGCTAAATAAAGCAAAAGAATGGGGCATTCCGCAAATCGCGCCAAAAGGGCTTGTGGGCGATGAGCGATTTAATCTAAATAGAGAGATTTTGGGCGAATCTAATGGCGCAAAAAATCTCACAATCCCACAAAGCCCCGCAATAGAAATCAATATGGTAAATATTGATAGTGTGATTGATAAAATCAAAAAATCAAAAATGGCAAATCAAGTGCTTTTTTAGGTGCTTTGCTGGATTGCAAATAAACTGCGCAATGCAATTTATTTGCAAAGCGCAGATTCACGCGCCTTTTTAATCCCACTTTTGTCCTAAAAGGTTGCCATTATTATCAAAAAATAGCTCCAAATGGTCATTTACCTCCACTTCATAGCCCCAACCTTCATAATCCATATCCGTGATGAATGCGCCCGGATACATTTGCTGAACCTTTGCGATGATATTTTGTGGCACACCTTGATTGGGGTAGGGCATAGGAGTAAGCATTTGCTGAGGTGCATTTTGCGCTTGTGGCGCGGGTTGAACCGATTGCGTAGGCTGATTTTGCGCATTTTGTGCAAATGCTAATGTTAAAAACGCCAGAATAGTAACTAAAACTTTCATACTAAATCCTTATAAAGTAAATTTAGAATCACTGCGCGATTTGTGTGAATCGCATAATGATTCGCCGAAATATTAGAATTAAGTTGTGAAATGTTTGTGAAATTTTAAAGATTTTATGAATATTTTGTAATATTTTTGCAAAAATTAAAGTTTTTAAAAGATTTTAGTATTGTTTTGAGTGAATCCACGATTTGCGTTTGCAATGATAAATTTTAGATTCGTAGTATTGTGCTTACAATGCCCAATTTATCGGCTCTATGCCATTTTGGCGCAAAATTTCATTGCATTTGCTAAAATGCCCACAGCCGATGAAACCACGCGCCAAAGGCGATGGGTGCGGTGCTTCTAGGATAAAATGTTTGCGCGTGTCAATTAAGCCCTTTTTGCCCCGCGCGTAGTTGCCCCACAGCATAAATACGAGTTTTTCGCGCCTTTGGCTTAAAATCTCTATCACGCTATCGGTGAAAATCTCCCAGCCAAAGCCTTTGTGCGAGAGTGGCTGATTTAGCTCCACGCTTAAAAGCGCGTTTAACAAAAGCACACCTTGCCTAGCCCAGGCGCTTAAATCGCCACTCTGTGGCGGATTTAGCCCTAAATCGCGCTTTAATTCTTTAAAAACATTTTTTAGCGATG
>JBNMHH010000175.1:0-4539 GCA_050872665.1 Helicobacteraceae bacterium | reverse complement strand
CTACTCTCTCGTCATTGCGAGGCGAATCGCGGATTCGCCGAAGCAATCTAAAAATAAAATCTATCTTTAAGCAATCTTTTAGCGAATCAAAACTACAATTCAAAATTTATTTTGGAAAACAAAGGGCAAAATTTGAAATTAGCGCAAAGTAAAATCTCACTCGAATCGGTGAATCCGCAAAGTGATAAGATTTATTTCATTCACGCCCTTGCGCCCGTTTTAGGGGGGGGGGGAAATGCACCTCTTATTTAGCTCTTTGCCAAATCTACGAATCACTTTATAAAAATCCACACTATTTTTACGAATCTTTTGATTGCTTCGGCGAATTTGTGATTCGCCTCGCAATGACGATAAGATTGGATACTTCGCTACACTGCGTTCCGCTCAGTATGACGAGGTGGGCAGATTTGTCATTACAAGATTCACACAAATTACTGCCATATCGTCATTGCGAGAATTGCAAAGCAATTCGTGGCAATCCACTCCCCACACCACTTTTAAAGGAATCCAAATGCAAACTTAAATCTTAAATTTTCACGCATTAGATTCGTGCGTGGTAAAAATGGTAAAAAGTCGGCGGTTAGGCAAAGATTCGCCCTACAAAATGGGCAGATAACATTTAAAAACGAAAGGACAAAAAGATGAGAAAATTACTAATTAGTGCGCTAGTAGCTGGGTTTTCACTTAGCCAATTAGGCGCGGTGGAAGTGTATAAAGTTGGCGATAAAAGCGTGAGCGTTTTTGGCGAAATAAATGTCGGCATTGGCTATGGAAACACACTTGATTATCCAATCACAATCAGCAATGGCAAATCAAACTACTCAATCCAAGATGCTTATAACAAAACAAAGCATAGTTTTATGCTAGGGATTCAAAGGGATTCGCGCGTTGGAATCGGATTTAATGTAAGCGGTTTATTTGGCGAGGCGACTTTGGGATTGGGTAGTTATAGTATATCAACAAATATTGTTGATTATGGTGAAATACCATATTTTAGGCAATTATATGCAGGATATGATTTTGGTGTAGGTGGGCGAATCTTAGCTGGAAAAACCGAGCTAAATACTTCTATGGGTGGATTTATAAGTGATATTGCCAATGAAGAAGATGGTTTATGGGGATATGGTGCACCTAGAAATTCTATAAGACGATTTCAAATACGCTATGAAATAGCTAGATTTTCGATAGGAATTAGTCCAAATGATGCCAATTATCCAATCTTAACATATCCAAACGACTTAAAAATAAAGATAAAAGCTGTGCCAAGATTTTCTTTAGCTTATGAATATAGTAGCAATAGATTGAGAGCCAAAATTGCTGGTTCTTATACTTGCGCTGGTTCTTGTGGTAATAATGCAACTACATATAACTCACAATCAAAATATGTAGATTCAAAGCACATAGCCTATCTAACCGCTGGAATCAAACCATATTTTGGCAAAAGCTATTTATCTTTTGTGCTAAGCTATGGGCTAAATTCAGATTTAATAAATGAAAGCAAAATATGGTATCAACCATATATCAATCAAAATTTAACAGGTTATGGAAATCTATTTTTAAATGAAACATATTATGTAACTACTACAACTAATTATAGGAAGTTAGGCACAAGCGATAGCAATATCTACGCCACCGCCTTAGAATTTGGGCATAATTTTACCGATAAAGTCGCCCTAAAATAGGGCTTGGCTATCAAATCGCCACGAGTTATGATAGGTTTTATAGCAAATACGATATATTGCACTCTTTTGGTGGCTTTATCCAAGTGCTTTGCAAAATCAATGATTACTTTACGCTAATCCCGCAAACAGGTGGTCGTGTCATTGTGCGAGAGGATATAACAAATACCAATGCAAATGAATATAAATTTGACTTTAATGCCAATACTATGGCTTTGCTACTAATGAAATTTACATTTTAGGCTGGGATTCAGTGGTGTTTTATGGGCAAATCTTAAAAATCAACGGCAAATCCGCCACCACATCGTCATTGCGAGGCGATTTTAGCGAATCGCCGAAGCAATCCAAACAAATAAAAATAGATTGCCACGATTTTGCTATGCAAAATCTCGCAATGATAGAGATGAGATTAAAGATTCGCCCTTATTTTGGCGAATCCAGCCACGAATCTATATGCGATTCGTGTAATATTTCGCACGAATCACAAATGATTCGCAATAGATTCGCGCAATTACGCCCTTTTATATTTCGCTTGTCCTATTTCGTAGAAATTTGTGCCTTTGCTGTCGATTGCCACAATCGCGGGGAAATCCACCACATCAAGCCTTGCAATCGCCTCAGGTCCTAGCTCTGGGTAAGCCAAAACCTCGTATTTTTTGATACTTTGGGCGATAAGCGCACCCGCGCCACCGATAGCCACCATATACACGGCTTTATGCTTGATGATTGCGTCTATCACGGCTTGATTGCGGTAGCCTTTGCCTATCATTCCGCTAATGCCAAGTTCAAGCATTAAAGGCGTGTATTTATCCATTCGTCCGCTTGTCGTGGGTCCCGCTGCGCCTATGACTTCATTTGGCTTTGCTGGGCTTGGTCCCATATAGTAAATGGTTTGATTTTTCAAATCCACAGGGACTTTTTCGCCCTTTTCCACCACCTCAAATAGCCTTTTGTGCGCTGCGTCTCGCGCCACTAAAATCTGCCCTGTGATTAGGACATTATCACCTGCTTTTAGATTCGCCACCTCTTCTTTGGTAAATGGTGCTTTGATTTTGATTTCCATATTCTCCCCCTTATAGTTCAATATCCGCGTGTCTTGCGGCGTGGCAGTTGATATTTATCGCCACAGGTAGCCCAGCTATGTGCGTAGGATACCACTCGACATTCACAGCAAACGCAGTTACATTGCCACCTAGCCCTTGCGGTCCCACGCCAGAGCTGTTTGCAATCTCTAGCAACTCATCTTCTAGCTTCGCATAACGGACATCTTTATTGTGGCTACCCACTTCGCGCACGGCGGCTTCTTTGGCAAGCATTGCGGCTTTTTCCATAGTGCCTCCGATGCCTACGCCAATTACCATAGGCGGACAGGAATTGGGTCCTGCTAGGCTCACCGCCTCGCTAAAGACTTTTTTCACGCCTTCTATGCCATCGGCTGGGACTAGCATTTTTAGAATGCTTTTATTCTCGCTACCAAAGCCTTTTGCCGCCATTTTGATTTTTAACTTATCGCCTTTTACGATTCGCGTGTGGATTATGGCTGGAGTGTTGTCAGTGGTGTTTTTGCGCTCAAAGAGTGGCTCAGCAACGGCACTTTTACGCAAATATCCATTCACATAGCCGTTTTTCACGCCTTCATTTATAGCGTCCTCAATGTAACCACCCACGATTCGCACATCTTGCCCAATCTCTACGAAAATCACCGCTAAGCCTGTATCTTGGCAGATAGGGACAAAAGTCTTTTCCGCAATCTTGCCATTTTCCACCAGCTTATCCAAAATGCTTTTCCCAAGTGGCGAAGTCTCAGTGCCTTGCGCCTTTTTAAACGCCGCCTTTATATCGTCTGTCTGCACACAACAAGCCTGAATGCAGAGTTTTTCCACGCTCTGCGTGATTTTGCTACAATCAATTTCTCTCATTTAATACCTCCCTAAAGTTTTAAACGCGGAATATTAGCACAAAATTTGACAAATTTTTATAAATTTTAAAAATTATTTTTGGCAATTTTTGCAGATTCCACTAAAAATAATTGAAGTGTCATCAATGTTTTTATATCCGCTTTTTTCCTCGCAGTATGCGCGAAAATCGCTCATATCCGCCTCGAAATCTTCTAAATTATCGCAGATTTTGCAATGCAAGTGGATATGTGGCTTTTTATTTATCTCGTATTTTTGCTTTTGTGTGGGCGTTTTCACGCTTTTGATAATATTTGCATTTTGCATTGAGAGGATATTTTTGTAAATCGTAGCAAGGGAAACAGAGGGGATTCGCCCCCGAATCAGCGCGTAAATATCATCTACGCTAGAATGCCCGTGCTTGTGAATCTCATCTAAAATCGCCACTCGTTGCGCGGTAACTTTGAGGTTTTTATCTTTTAAAAGTTTGCTAAAATCCATACTACTCATTTGAGTGCCTTTATTGCGTTAAATGTCGCTATAAAAAAATCGCATAAATTTTTTAAAAAAGCATTATATAATAAAATTTATCGTTTGTGAAAAATTGTGCGATTCGCAGTTAATTTATCGGCAGAAATTTATTGAATTTTGGTGGATTAAAAATCAAAGATTCATATAAATTATGTGCGAATCTGCGAATCTAGGGACGAATCTAAAAAAAACAAATCCGCACGAAGTGCGAATCCTTATTTTTTGTCATCGCGAGGGCGAATCGTAGATTCACACAAAGCAATCCAATCTCACCTGTCATTGCGAGGCGTTGCCAAACGCCGAAGTAATCCACGAATCAAAAAATAGATTACTAAAGACACTGCGCTTCGCTTGTTTTGCCACGAATTGCTTCGCAATTCTCGCAATGACGAATTCAATTAAGCGAGTTTATTTTGATTCACCATATTTGCTTG
>JBNMHH010000174.1:0-4622 GCA_050872665.1 Helicobacteraceae bacterium | reverse complement strand
AGGGATTTTTGCTTTTATTAGCTTTTTAATCTCTTTAATCTCGCTTGTCAAAACCTTTGGGTCGCCCGGTCCATTTGATAAAAATACGCCACCAATTTCGCGCTTTTTAAATCGCGTAATGATTTCATCACCACTTGCGCTATGTGGCAATACTTCGCATTCTAGCCCCGCGCTAACAAGCTCATTTAGGATATTTTGCTTTATGCCAAAATCTAAAACTACAATTTTTTTGGTGGTTTTTGGCTTTGTGTAGCTCATAGATTCAAAGCTAAAATTGCCTTGTTTATGGGACTTTTTCGCTTTAACGCTAACATCTTTGATAAAATTTATATCCGCGATTTTAGGCGAATCGCTAAGTGCTTTTTTAAGCGATTCAAGCGTGTGTAGCTCGGTAGAGACGATAATATTACTTGCGCCATTTTGCCTAATAAATTTTGTCAAAAATCTTGTATCGACATTTGCGATGCCCATAATTCCGCGCTTTTTTAGATAAGAATGCAATGAATCCTCCGCGCGAAAATTTGATGGATTCGCATTATAATGACGCACGATAATGCCGTTCGCACAAGCCAAATCCGACTCTATATCATTGTCATTTACGCCCACAATGCCAATTTCAGGCATTGTAAAAACGACAAACTGCCCTGTGTAGCTGGGGTCGCTTAGGATTTCTTGGTAGCCACAAAGCGAGGTGTTAAAAATCATCTCCCCGCATTTTGTGCCTTCCGCCCCAAAGCTAAGGGCAGAAATCACGCAATCGCTACCCTCAATGTATAAATGCGCTTTTTTGAAAATGTCAGCCATTAAATAAATCCTTGTTTGCGCAATTCTTCCTCAAACATTTTGCCAAACACCAAGTCGTATTCCTCTGTGCCGGGCTTTAGTCTCTTTTTATAATTTTTGATTCGCTCACCCACGGCGTTTTCAATGTCTTTGTAGCCCTTTGCGTAGGCATTTATGGACTTAAAAATGGCGTTTTTTACCATCATTTCGCTAACTTTGAAATTTATAATGCTAGTATCGATTAGCTCGTCCATTATTTTGTGCGAAAGCGCGTTATATCGCTCCTCCCACGCCAAAATGAAATTATTCTCATCGGCGAATCGCTTCTTTACCATACGAAAAAGCTGTCCCTCATCGATATTTTCCCTATCAAAGTCGCTTACATTTTGCTCCAAAAATAAATGCGTTTTTTCCTCTAGGGCGAGTTCTTGCTTGATATTTTCCTCTAAATATTTACTAGCGACTTTGATAATGTCCCCGCGATTCGTCAAAATCTCTATAAATCCCGCGTTCCCCAAATCTCTAGCGATTTTATCAGCGATATATTGAATGTGTGAAAATTTCAGTCTCATAGCCGTTTCTCTTTAATAAAAATTTTTGGTTATTGTAGCACATTGAAACTTTAAGATTGCGCCAAAGCCAAAAATAAAGTTCTAATTTGCTTTTAGATTCGCGTAATACTCGCTTAAAAATACTTTATTTGCGCTTCCGTCAAATGCGCGAATCCCCAGCTTATCAAGCGTTAATTCCACCGCATTTACCACCCACGCCATTTCATAGACTTCAATTAGCCCCATATTATTTATGCGAAAAATGCTCTCTTTTAGCTTATCTTGCCCACCTGCGACATTTACGCCATAATCACTCTTTAAGATTCGCCGAATCTCGGGCGATTTCTCATTATAAATAGTCGCCATTGCGATTGCGGGATTTTTAGGATAGATTTTTAATCCAAGTGTGCGAATCGCCGATTCTAGTGCCTTTCCACGCGCTTTTGTCTCTTTATAAACTTGCGCCAAATCTATGCTTTCAAAATACTTTGCTAGTGCGATGATAATGCTTGTAGGCGCAGTCCAAGCGGTTGTGTTTTTGCGCTGATTTTTTAGCTCGGTTTTTAGATTAAAATAAAAGCCTATATCGCGCTCTTCAGCCAAACTAACCGCATAATCGCTTAGCCCCAAAATCGCCATTCCGGGGGGCAACATAAATGCCTTTTGTGAGCCACCAATTAGCACATCAATATTGCTTGTATCGATTTCCTCCACGCCCATAGCTGTGATTGCATCAGCGATTATGACGATTTTTGGATTGAGTGATTTTGCCATTTTGGCGATTGATTCGACATTGTGGCGCAATCCTCCCGCACTCTCGCACACTTGAATGCAAAGCGAATCAATATCTTTGTCTTTTTCTAAAATCGCCTTGGTTTGTTCGCTGGTAGGCGCGGTGTCCCATTCGTTTATCACCTCAACAAAGTCGATTTTATGCGCTTTAGCGATTTTGCCAAATCGCTCCCCAAATTTTCCGCTATTTACGCAAAGTGGCTTTTTGCAAAATGTTAGCATACTTGCCTCCATCGCGCCACTTCCGCTACTTGCAATCATCAAAACTTCACTCATTTTTAGCATTTTTTGGAGATTCTCACGCGCGAGGGCGAAATACGCTTCAAATTCTTTGGTGCGGTGGTGCAAAGTAGGCAAAGCCAAAGCATTGCGTAAAAACTCTGGCGTAGGCGTAGGACCGGGTGTAAAGAGTAACATTTTTTATCCTTTATTTTTGTGTGGAATCTAAAATTTTAAAACGCGCATTTTGCCACATTTTTGGTTAAGATATGCTTTTATTTTTAAATTATGCACATCTATATAGAATCTTACACCAAAATCTTAGCGCCCTAACCTACCATATTTAGGTATTTTTCAATGGTTTTTAGGTTGTCATTTTTGACGGATTCGCTTATATTTAGCAAATTGATTGCCACCCAAATGATTGCCAAAATCGCCCACAGCGCAAAGATTGCCACGCCTATCATCGCCTCTTTTGCGTAAAGTGGATAGTCAAATTCCTCCACAAGCACATACCACGCAAATAAAATGCACCAAATTATTGTGGTAAATATGAGCTTAAATGTGCCTAGTTTGTGGCGATTGCGGTAGAAATCCTCCGCGCCAAACGCACCTAGCAATATACACAATATTAGCGCGACATTGGGATTTTTAAGCGGTAGCTTTTCTAACGCGCTCACACTTTCTGTGCTTAGTTTTTCTAACTTTGGCTTTAGACTTTCCTCGCACTCTAGCGGGATTTTGCCACTCCATAGTAGCAGTAGGTTTAGCATTGTAGCATTCATTTTGCCTCCTTAAAATTTTAATGCGCAAAATTATAATAAAATCGTTGTGAATTATTTGTGAAATTTGCGGATTCGCCCTCGCCTTGCGCAAAAAATGCCCAAAATGTTAAGAAAAAATGTGTAAATTTGTAGCGCGGATTTAATTAGATTCGTATATAATTGCGGAATTTTTAGCAAATCCCAATCAAAGGAATGACAAAATGAGAGCTTTTATAATTTTCGCGCTTTTTAGCCTTGCGAATCTTGTGTTTGCGTTTAATTTCGAGGAAATGCCAAGCGTTACAAAGAGGCAAAATCCAAGTGGCAATAACGGCGTGATTCACTCATACAATGACGCCATTAGCGAGGTAAAAAAGAGCGTTGTAAATATCTCCACGCAGAAAAAAGTAAGCAACAATGTCCTAAATCACCCAATGTTTAATGACCCATTTTTTCAGCAGTTTTTTGGCGACATATATCGCAACGCGCCCAAAGATAGAGTGGAGCGAAGCCTAGGAAGTGGCGTTATCATCAGCAAAGACGGCTATATCATCACAAACAACCATGTAATTGATGGCGCAGATAAGATTTTAGTCGCACTCCCCAATAGCCCCAAAAAAGAATATGAGGCAAAAATCATCGGCAAAGACCCTAGAAGCGATTTGGCGGTTATCAAAATCGCGCAAAACAACCTACCCTACGCCAAAATCGGCAATAGCAATGAGCTAATGGTAGGCGATGTCGTCTTTGCCATAGGCAATCCCTTTGGCGTAGGCGAATCTGTTACGCAAGGCATAATCTCTGCGCTAGATAAAAGCAATATGGGCATAAACGACTATGAAAACTTTATCCAAACCGATGCGTCCATAAACCCCGGCAATTCGGGCGGTGCGTTAGTAGATTCGCGTGGTGCGCTTATCGGTATCAACACGGCGATTCTATCGCGCACAGGGGGTAATCACGGCATAGGATTCGCCATTCCCTCCGATATGGTGAAAAAAATTACAAAAACACTCATCGAAAAAGGTAGCATTGAGCGAGGATTTTTGGGCGTAGGAATCCAAGACATTACGGAAAATTTGGCGAATCTCTACAATGGCAAAAGTGGCGCGGTGCTAGTGAGTGTGGATAAATCTAGCGCGGCGGCAAAGGCTGGGCTAAAGGTGTGGGATTTAATCATCGCAGTGAATAATAAGCCCATAAATAGTGCGAGTGAGCTGAAAAATACCATTGGCTCATTCCCACCTAACGAAGTCGTAGAAGTGCGCTATATCCGCGATAAAAAAGAGTATAAAACAAAAGTAAAATTAGATAAATACGATGATAAAAGCGAAGTGGCGGATTCAGGCGCAAAAAGTGGCAGTGAAGGCACTAGCAAGGGAGCGCAAAATGGCGGACTTGCCGTAGAAAATCTCACACGCGAAATGCGCCAAAGGTATCAAATCCCAAGCGATTTTAGTGGCGTGATAGTTAGCGAAGTGGCTGAATCTAGCGTGGCGGCAAAGGCTGGATT
>JBNMHH010000173.1:0-4623 GCA_050872665.1 Helicobacteraceae bacterium | reverse complement strand
TCTGGCGACTGGGGCAATAGAAGCACTCCACTATCTACAAGTGGAACTGTTGAGTGGTAATATCTCTTAAAGTGATAGCTATCGCTTAAGACTTGGGGCGGAAGTGTTAAATCTAAACGCTTTCGCCCTTTTTTGATTCTTAATTTTTCTTATTTTCTTTATTTTTGATTTTAGTTTTTTGATTTTTAATTTTCTTATCTTTAATTCTGCCTTTTTTTGATTTTGGTTTTTTTGATTCTATAATTTTTTTAAATATTTTTAGTGTTTTATTTTTTTAAATCTTTTTTATCTTTACTAAATTCGTCATTGCGAGAATCGCGAAACGATTCGTGGCAATCCATAACCTTATCGTCATTGCGAGGGAGCAACGCGAACGAAGCAATCCACACAAACCCAACCCGTCATTGACAACTCCAAACTCGTCATTGCGAGATTTTCGCAGAAAATCGTGGCAATCTCTTTGATTTATTTAGATTGCTTCGCTCGTTACACTCACTCGCAATGACGAAAATATTCGCGCAAAGCAATCCACTACAATTCTAAAATTTCGCTTAAATTAAGCTTTTTATAAGGTTACTTTACTACAATTTCGCTTTTTATTTTAAATTTTAAAGGTTTTATTATGACGACAATGGCAAAGAGTAGCAATGTCAAGCGTGAGTGGATTGTGCTTGACGCGAAAGATGAGGTTTTTGGGCGGCTCATTACGAAGGTGGCGACTTATCTGCGCGGTAAGCATAAGCCCACTTACACGCCACACATTGATTGCGGGGATTTTGTGGTGATTATCAACGCTGGGGCGGTGAAATTTAGCGGATTGAAGCTCGAATCAAAAGAGTATTTCACGCACAGCGGGTATTTTGGTAGCACAAAGTCCAAAACTCTCGCAGAGATGCTAGAAAAGCACCCAGAAAAGCTATTTTATCTCGCGGTGCGCGGAATGTTGCCAAAGACAAAGCTAGGCAGAGCGATGATAAAAAAGCTAAAAGTATATAGTGGCGCGGAGCACCCGCATACAGCGCAAGTTTCAGCGAAAACAAAATAAAAGGATTACAAAATGTCAAAGATTTATGCGACAGGCAAGAGAAAAAGTGCGATAGCAAAGGTTTGGATTAAAAGTGGCAAGGGCAGACTTGGCGTCAATGGCAAAAGCCTAGATGAGTGGCTGGGCGGACACGAGGCGATAAAGATGAAGGTTATGCAACCGCTCGTGCTGACAAAGCAGGAAAAAAGCGTAGATGTCATCGCCGTTACATTTGGTGGCGGATACAACGCACAGGCAGAGGCTCTGCGACACGGCATTTCAAAGGCTTTGAATCTATATGATACGAGTTTTAGGGTGATTTTAAAGCCAAATGGGCTTTTGACACGCGATTCACGCGTTGTCGAGCGCAAAAAATACGGCAAACGCAAAGCACGCAGAAGTCCGCAATTCTCAAAACGCTAATACGCTGTAATTGCAAAAATCGTCATTGCGATGGCTTTGTTAGAAGCAATTCAAACCTTAACTTCGATTCGTGGATTGTTTCGTTTGCTTCACTCACTTGCAATGACGAATCTATACCCTATCATCGCAAGACGAGCCAACGGCTCGGTGTGGTAATCTATACCTATATCGTCATTGCGAGATTCGTTTGCGAACCCTGCAAATCCGTAGGATTTTCGTGGCAATCTATTTTTTATTTTTATTTGGATTGCTTCGTTGTGGCGTTGCCACTGCCTCGCAATGACAGAGCAGTGGATTGCTTTGTATGAATCTATGATTTGCCAAAGCAATGACGGCGTGGGGCGAATCTTTGCCCCACAAATGTGCGAATCTTACAAATAATGTCCCTCTTGGAAGCGCAAAATATTGCGTCCCTCATCATCGAGTTTGTAATCCTCATCAAATTGCTTTTTGATGATTTCCTCAAACATTTCAATCTGCCCCTCATCGCCCAAAATCCGCTCCACCAAGCCATAAAGCTGAATATCTTGGGTGAGAATATCAAACGCTTTTTGCCTATCTTGGATAAAAAGATTGTTGTCATTTTTGTAATCCAAAAGGCGCAAAATCACCCTGTCATAAACCTTTAGCGCGAGATTTTTAGGCGTGATATTATCTAGCAAATATGTCTTTGCCGATTGCATAGATTTGCTTTTATCGTGGGGATTTGAGTTTATAAGCGCGGGTAGTAAGGTAAAGAGACGCTCGATTCGACTGCCTAACGCGCGAGTTTGGAGCTTTATAAAAATCCTATCAATGAAACTATATTTGTATAAATCAACGAAGTTAAGATTAAATTTGGAATCCATTTTAAGTCTCCTTTTATTTTTGTGGATTGCTTCGGCAAATCTGCGATTCGCCTCGCAATGACGAGGTAGAGGGGACTCTACTTTTTGCGAAAGCAAAAAGTAGCAAAAACTTTTGCAAGGATTTTTTATTTGATTTTTTTATTAGATTCGCGCTTTGCACGAATCTACAATCGAAGTAATGGCGGTGTGGCTTTTGTATTTGTGAAAATTTTGGGGATAAAACTAGACTAGTGTCTGTTGATTCCCCAAAATTTTCACAAGTGCGAAATTGCATACCCCAGAACAAATTGCTCACCATTTCACAAATCCGCCACGATTTGCGTTCCGATTCCCTTGCTTGTAAATAGCTCTAACAAGATTGAGTGCAAAATCCGCCCGTCAATAATATGCACCTTTTTCACGCCATTTTCCACGCAGCTCACACACGCATCGATTTTGGGAATCATTCCGCCACTAATCACATTCAAATCCTTATATTTTTTCGCGCTTTGGGGCGTTAGCGTGGTAATCATCTCGCCATTTTCATCTAATACGCCTTTGGTATCCGTCAAAAAAATTGCTTTTTGCGCGTTTAACGCCATTGCGATAGCACAAGCTGCGCTATCGGCATTTATGTTATATCCGCAATGCTCTATGTTATCCCCTGCCGCGATAGGCGCAATTATCGGCACGAATCCATCATTTAGCAATTTCTCCAAAATCTCCGTATTAACTTCGATAATCTCGCCCGTGAATCCAAACGCGCCATTGTCCTTTGGCTCTGCCTTTAAAAGCCCTGCGTCCTTGCCTGAAATGCCGACAGCTTTGATTCCATAGTGGCTAAAGAAAAATGTCAATTCTCTGTTTATATCCCCGCTAAGCACCATTTCCACGACTTTCATTGCTTCTTTGGAGGTTACGCGCACTCCGTCTTTAAATGTGCTTTCAATGCCTAGCGATTCAAGCATTTGGGTGATTTTTTTGCCTCCGCCGTGGATTATTACGGGCTTGATTCCTAGCATATACAGCAAAATTATATCTTTGGCGAAATTTTCTTTTAGCTTTAAGTTTTGCTGGGCTGCTCCGCCGTATTTGATTACCATAACCGAGCCACGAAATTCTTGGATAAAAGGTATCGAATCTACCAAAATATCCGCGATTTTTATCTTTGCTAACACGATTTTCCTTTAAAAATATAATATAATTTCGCAATTATATCTAAAATAAGGAGCAAAAAATGAATATCGTCTTACTTGACGCAAAAACGCTTGGGACTAGCAATCTACACGGAATCGCAAAGTTAGGCAGACTTAGCATTTATCAAACGACTTACAAAAAGGACATTATCAAACGCACCAAAGATGCGGACATAATTTTGACCAATAAAGTCATTTTGGATTCGGCGATTTTAGCCAAACTGCCAAAGCTAAAGCTAATTTGCATAACCGCCACTGGAATGAATAATGTCGATTTAGAAGCCGCTAAAAAGCTAAATATACAAGTCAAAAATGTCGCAAATTACAGCACCGCCACAGTCGCGCAACACACAATGGCGTGTGTGCTAAACCTAATGGCAAAAATGGATTATTATGACAAATTTGTCAAAAAAGGCAAGTGGGCAAAAGGCGCAACATTCAATCATATCAGCGACTATCACGAGCTTTATGAATTGCAAGGCAAGGCGTGGGGAATTATCGGCTTTGGCAACATAGGCAAAGCAGTGGCAAATTTGGCAAAAGCATTTGGCGCAAATGTGGTGTATTACTCCACAAGCGGGGCGAATCACAACAAATCTTTCAAACAAGAAAAGGATTTGAAAAATCTCTTTAAAACCTGCGATATTATCAGCATTCACGCACCTTTAAACGAAAAGACAAAAAATTTGGTAACCAAAAAAGAGCTAAATTTGCTTAAAAAAGACGCCATTTTGGCGAATATGGGGCGCGGTGGCATTGTCAATGAAGTGGATTTGGCAAACGCGCTAAAGAAAAAGGACTTTTATTTCGCCGCCGATGTGCTAGAAGTCGAGCCGATGATAAAAAATCACCCGCTTTTAAATAAAAAGATTCGCGAAAAAATTATCTTAACGCCACACATTGCGTGGGCATATAAGGAAAGCAGGGAGCGACTAATTGAGGGCGTGGAAAACAACATACAGGCGTTTTTAAAAGCGCGAAAATAGGGGCAATTTGTGTCTTTGGTATGCGATTTGCGCAGATTTGCTAAATTTCGGGGTTTCGCAGACTCCAAGTCTAGTCCCAACCCCAAAATTTAGCAAAAACTACGAAAGCCACACCGCCATTACTTAGATTGTGATTACGCTAAAGCGAATCAGCTACGAATCTAATG
>JBNMHH010000172.1:0-4636 GCA_050872665.1 Helicobacteraceae bacterium | reverse complement strand
GGGATTAAGACGATTTTTAACATTTTAGGACCGCTTTCAAACCCCGCTGGTGCGAATATGGAGCTTATGGGCGTGTATGATGAAAGCCTCGTAAAGCCTCTAGCGCGTGTGATGAATAATTTGGGCGTCAAACGCGCAATGGTAGTCTATGGCAAGGACAAACTCGATGAAATCTCAGTGAGCGCGAAAACGGCGGTGTGCGAAGTGATAAATGGGGAGTTTAGAGACTATGAGATTGCGCCAAGCGATTTTGGCTATGAAATGCGCGATAAGCGCGAAATTGAGGGAGGCGATGCGATTCAAAATGCCAAAATCACGCGTGAGATTCTAAGTGGCAAAGAGCGCGGTGCGAAGCGTGAAGCGGTGTGTCTAAACGCTGGAGCTGCGCTATTTGTGGCAAATAAAGTGAGCGATATAGCGCAAGGCGTGAGAATGGCGGAATCGCTCATCGATGATGGCAAGGCGTTAGCGCAATTAGAGCGATTTATCAAAGAGAGTAATAAATGAGTATTTTGGATAAAATCGTTGAATCCACAAAGGCGCGGGTGGAGCGT
This sequence comes from Helicobacteraceae bacterium, assembly GCA_050872665.1. GTDB lineage: Bacteria > Campylobacterota > Campylobacteria > Campylobacterales > Helicobacteraceae > NHYM01. The sequence goes on along the minus strand of JBNMHH010000172.1, from coordinate 4,082 downwards.
GATAAGGCGCGAATCGCTTTTAAGCAAATGCGTGAAATGGCGGAAAATCTCTATAAGATTCAGGTGGAATCCAGTGGCGAATCTAGCGCAAAATCTAGTTTAGATTCGAGTGGCGATTCGCCGATACAATTTATAAAGCCACCTTTTGCCTTTGAAAAAGCGTTAGATTCGGGCATAGATTCGGGCGAATCTAACGATTCAAGCCCCCAAATGCACTTTATTTGCGAGGTGAAAAAGGCTTCGCCATCAAAGGGCGTTATCACGCAAGATTTCCCCTACTTACAAATCGCGCTTGATTACGAGTGCGCGGGGGCGGATTGCATATCCTGCTTGACTGAGCCAGAGTTTTTCAAAGGCGCGGATTTATATTTGAGCGAGATTGCAAAGCGCGTAAAAATCCCTGTGCTACGCAAGGATTTCATCATCGATACATATATGATTTATCAGGCAAAGGTGCTTGGCGCGGATTGTGTGCTACTCATCAGCGAGATTTTGGAGGCGGAGGAAATCAAAGATTTTTGCGATATAGCGCACTCTGTGGGCTTAAGCGTGCTTGTGGAATCCCATAGCCAATCCGCCCTGCAAAATGCGCTAAAAACAAATGCGCGACTTATCGGCGTGAATAACCGCGATTTGCGTGATTTTAAAGTGGATTTACAAACAAGCATTAGGCTAAAAAAGCTCGTGCCAAGCGATAGAATATTTGTCTCTGAATCTGGAATCGCCACGCATAGCGACATAGCCCTTTTGCAATCAAGTGGCATAAACGCCGTCCTCATCGGCGAAACGCTAATGCGACAAAAAGATAAAGAAAAGGCACTAAACGCGCTACAAGTCATAAATAAAAAATGCTAGAATATACAAAAATCTAAGGAGTGAAAATGACATTTTTAGAAGTAGCAGAAGCGGTGCTAAAAGAAGCAAAAACGCCGTTAAATTATAGAGAAATGTGGGAACACGCGAAAATTATGGGGCTAGATAAAAAACTTGGCAGTGAGGGTAAAACACCCGAAGCAAGTCTATCGGCGCAACTTTTTGTAAATATCAAAAATAAAGGTGATTCAAAATTTTTTATGCCAAGCAAACGCCCCACAACCTTTTGGCTAAAATCCCGTCAAAACGAAATCATAGGCAAAGAAACAGAGCTAGAGCAACAAAACCAAGACGCCCAAGAAAAAGAGCTAAAAAGCAAGGAAAAAGGCTTTTTGGAGGCGCATTTGCACCCATTGCTTGTGAAGTTTTTGTATGAGAGTGAGCGATTTGGGCTGTATTGCAAGACGATAAACGCAAACACGAGCAAATCCACAAAGGCGGGGCTAAATGAGTGGATTCACCCTGATATTGTGGGGATTCACTTTCCTTTTGAGGATTATCAAGGCAACACACTTGATTTACTCCGCAATATAAGCAAATCTAGCTACAAAATCTACTCGTTTGAAATCAAGCGATTTATCAATAATGCGAATCTAAAAGAGTGCTACTTCCAAGCCGTATCAAACTCTAGCTTTGCAAATGAGGGCTATCTCGTGGCGTATGAAATCAAAGATGATGATGAAGTGCGAAATGAGCTATCACGGCTAAATGCGAGTTTTGGCATAGGTGTGATTGAGCTAAAAAGCGAAAAAGTCATATTTGAGGCGCGTCTGCGGGAGCTTGATATTGAGACGCTGGATATGCTCGTGCAGAAAAATGGCGATTTTAAGGGCTTTATCGAAAATGTCAATAAGGACATACAGACAAACGACCCCGAGCGAATCGCCAAAAACAAATACGATGAAGTGCTAGATGATGAGGCAATAGAGGCGCATAAGAAAAAGTGCGGAATCGCGCAGTGATAAGGGAAGCGTAGCTTGAAAATCAAATTTTGTGGGCTTTTTAGGGAGTGCGATATTGACTACGCAAATGCGCTCAAGCCAGATTTTGTGGGCTTTATCTTTGCGGAGCAATCAAGGCGATTTGTGGATTTTGCCACCGCCAAAGCCCTAAAATCGCGTCTAGATTCGGGAGTGAAAGCCGTAGGCGTATTTGTAGATAGTCCTTTGGAGCGCGTTATGGAGGCTTTGAGTGAGGGCATTATTGACGCGGTGCAATTACACGGCAATGAAAATAATGCCTACATTAGCGCATTAAAAGCGTGTATGCAACGCGACTTGGGCGCGGAGTTGCCTATTATCAAAGCGATAAAGGTAAGCGATTCACACTCTTTGGATTTGGCATTAGAATTACTCGCGGATTTTATCTTGCTAGATAGCCAAAATGCGGGGGGTGGCAAAGCATTTGATTGGAATCTTTTGGCACAGATTCTTGCTAAATCACAGGATTTTGCGCGTGAATTTCAATCGCGCTTTTTTCTCGCAGGTGGTGTGAATGTGGATAATATCCAAAGTGCAATCGCGCTAAAGCCCTTTTGCATTGACATTTCAAGCGGTATCGAATCAGAGGGCAGAAAAGATTTTGCCAAAATGCAGACAATATTCAACGCAATTAAAGGCGAATCATAAAGCGGATTCGCCGTAGTTAAGCAAGATTCATTAAATATAAGATTCGTCCCAAAATCACTCGAATCTATCTCGCCCTTATCCCATTTAGGAAAATCTCTAGGGCGTTTTGGGTGTAGATTTGTGAGAGATTTTCAAAGCCTTGCGGAAAAACTTTCGCATTGCGGATAAAAAAGTAAAAATTCACAATCCCAAATAGCGCAATAAAACTAGAAGCAATGTCTATATCAGCCCTAAAAATGCCCTGCTTCACGCCATTTTGCAATGCCTCAAATAAAAAACCACGCATTTTTGTCTGCCACCTTGCAATATCATCAAGCATAAAGGGCTTTGCGCTAATGACATTTTGGATAAAAAGTCGCCCCATATAGGGCTTTTTTTGGTGAAGTTCGCTCATTTTTGTCGCATAATGCGTGATTTTCTCCACAGGCGCACTAGGTGCAGAATCAATAATCGCCTCTACAAAGCCAAAACAACGATGAAAACTCGCTTTATAAAGCCCCTCTTTGCTACCAAAATGATATGAAATCGCACTTAGATTCGCGCTAGATTTTTGGGCGATTTGGCGCGTGGAGGTGGCGTCATAGCCTTGAAGCGCAAATAGCTCTAGCGCAGAGTCCAAAATCGCCTCTTTGGTGGATTTATCTTTTGATTTTTCACCTTTCATTTTTGCCCCTTTTTACTGATTTGCCATTTTTAAAATCTCACATTATATCATAACGCTTAACTTTGCTTTTTGTAGCTTACAATCGCCCAGAGATTAAAGATAAGCGCAAAGCACAAAAGCACACACAAATCTTTCCACAAAAACGCCGAATCTAGCAAACTATCGCCTTTTAGAAATATCGCCCGTAATGATTCGATAAAATAGCGCAAAGGATTTGCCAAAGTCAGCATTTCCGCCCACAGCGGCATTGACTTTATGGAGGTAAAAAGCCCACTTAGCAAAATCAAAATCAGTATGAAAAAATAGCTTACAAACATTGCTTGCTGCATTGTGTTTGAGTAGTTTGAGATGACTAGCCCAAGCCCTGTAACGACTAGAATATACACAAACGCAAAAACAAAAATGCTACCATATCCACCTTTAGAGGCAAAGCCATAGATGATAAATGCAAGCAAAAAGCACACGCTTATCACCACGATTCCCATAATCCAATAAGGAATGACTTTTGAGATGATAAAAAGCGACTTTGGCAAGGGGCTTACATTGATTTGCTCAATATTACCACTTTGCTTCTCCCCGATAATGTTAAACGCAGGGAGAAATCCGCACAAAAGCGTTAGCACCATAACGGTCAGGGCTGGAATCATATAGAGTTTGTAGTCTAAGTGTGGATTGTAAGCATAGAGGCTTAAAATTTCTAGATTCCCGATATTTGCAGTGTTTGAGAGATTTGCGCTTGTCGCGCCAAAACCTTGCCAATTTAAAATCTTCGCATTTTTCTCCGCGCCAAATTCTGCGATGATATTGCTTAGATACCCCGCTCCTAGTGTGCCTTTTGTAGAGTTTATCGCATTTGCATATAGCGCGATAGACGCGCTTTGTGAGAGCATATTTGCTTCAAAGTCATTTGGGATTTC
>JBNMHH010000171.1:0-4654 GCA_050872665.1 Helicobacteraceae bacterium | reverse complement strand
CACGAGCAAAATAGCATTATAGGCACACTAAACAAAGCCCTCTCGCCCTTTGCAAAGGCGGTGTTTGGGAGCTTTGAGCTAAAATTAAAAAATTTTGTCCGCACCGCCTATCCTATCAATGATATTTTTGCCAAAACGGCACGGGTGCGGGAAAATGTCCGCACGATTTTATTTTTGGGCGGTTCTCAAGGCGCAATGGCAATCAATGACTTTGCCTTGCAACTCGCGCCCGAGCTACTAAAGCGCAACATAAAAATCATTCATCAATGTGGCGCAAAAGACTTTGAGCGTGTGAAAAACGCATATAATGATTTGGTGGGCGATTGCGTGGGTGGCGTGGATTCAAAGGAAAAAATCCGCCTTTTTGCCTTTGATGAAAATATCGTGCGTTTTATTGAAAGTGCGGATTTATGCGTGTCTCGCGCTGGTGCGAGTAGCCTTTGGGAGCTGGTGGCAAATGCCCTCCCCTGCTATTTTGTGCCATATCCCTTTGCGGCAAAAAATCATCAGCTTTACAATGCACTGTTTTTACACAAACAAGGGCTTTGTGAGGTGGTGGAGCAAAAGGATTTGAATGCGGAAGCGTTTTTAAAGTATTTAGATTCGGCGAATTTTGCCGAAATTAATGCGAATTTGGCGAATCTAAAATCCAAAAACGGCGCAGAGGAAATTGTGGATTTGATTTTGGATAAAATACAAAAAGAAGGATTGTAAATGAAGGATAAAATTATTGCCGTTGCGGTGGCGTTGCTATTTAGTGGCGTGGCTTTTGCTGAGCAAGTGGATTCAAATGAATTAAGCGAATCTAGTGGCGAAACCATTGAAATCGAAGTAGGCGAATCGCAAAAATCATCCGAATCTAATGGCGAATCCACCGAATCGCCCGAATCTAATGCAAATCAAATCACCGAATCCACCGAATCGCCTGATTTGTTGCAAAATAATAGTGCCGAATCGCCCACGCTTATCGAGCTAGTCGATGATATTTATTTTGAAAATGACGGCGGATTCGTGGGCGTGGATTTAGGATATAGTATGATTGCATGGCAGAGCGATTGTGGGCGATTTGAAAAGGACGCAACCCCGCAATATAGGGAATCTATCAAAAGCAAAAATGTCTTTGGCGTGAGCTATGGGATTGTGATTGGCTATAAGCAATTTTTCAATGAATACATTGGGGCGCGGTATTATGCGCGATTTGGGGCGAATCACGGCGCATTTAAGAAAGACGGCTTTTCGCAAATCGACTTACTAGATTACAGCGCGAATGTGGATTTTTTGGCGAATGTGTATGCTAATGAGACGCTTAGCTTTGGCTTGTTTGTGGGGCTTGGGATTGGTGGAAATACGCTAGTGGGGAAATATGTCCGCGATGCAAAGCGCAATTTGCGCGATATAGTCGCAAAGGACGCGCAACTAAGTTCGCGTGGCATAAATATCAAAACGCACACCACGCATTTTGATTTTGCGATAAACGCTGGATTTCGCCTAAATGTCGGGGCGAATCACGGCGTAGAGTTAGCAGCGCGAGTGCCACTGCTACCAAAGAGCGTGTATAACTATGCTTTGACGACTATCGGCGATGTCAGTCAAAGCGACAAGACACAAGAAGTAAAATACAGCACGAGTCTTTATAATGAAGTCAAACCCAATCATAGCGTAATGGTAAGGTATGTGTTTAGCTTTTAATTTCTACGAATCTTATAAATCACGATTTTTCAAATCCCCTTTGCAAATGCCACTGCTTCTTTTGTGTCCTTAAAAATAAATTTGCTATATTGCTCCAAATCCTCTTTTGTGCCATATCCGCATAGCACACCTAGCCCTACGATTCCAGCGTCCCGCGCCGCTATTAAGTCCAAAATCGTATCGCCTATCATAAAAATATTATGCGCTTCTGCTACCTCCACACCCAAACTCTGCATTCCCGCTAGAGCCTTTAAAATCGGCTCTTTATGTGGCTTTGGATTTATCACATCGTTTTTGCCAATCATCACACTAAAGTGCTTTGCCACGCCAAAATGCGCCAAAAGATTCCTACTTGAATCGCTAGATTTTGTCGTTACAATGCCCAGATTCGCAAATTCACTTGCCATTTGTATCGCCTCTACCGCGCCATCTAGCATTGTTGTCTTTGCGTTGTGAATTTGCATATAATGCGCCTTGTAATCCGCACATAATTGCTTAATTATCCCCCGTTCCGCGCCAAAAAAGGCAAACATTTCATCAAGCGGATAGCCGATATATTTCGCCACCTCTGCCTTGCCTAAAATAGGCATTTTGTGCTTTTCAAACACCACGCAAAAGCTCTCATAAATCGCGCTTGTGGAATCAATCAGCGTTCCGTCCATATCAAACAAAATTATTTTTTTCATTTTAGCCCCTTAAATTCGCATTTTAGCACGATTATGCTAACGACAAAGGCGCACGATAGCGCGATAGGATAACTCGCCCAAATGCCACTCTCGCCGTAGATTCGCGCCATAATCGGCAGTAAAATCGCCATAAATATGAGATTGTGGCAAAGTGAGATGATGACAGAGCCTTTGATTCGCCCGATTGCCTGTAAAAACGCAGCTGAGATTATGTCAAATCCTACGAATAAATATCCTAAAAAGTAGATTCGCGCCGCGCTCACTAAGTCTGGCAAAATTGCACTCTCGCTTGGCTTAAGAAAGATTCGCGCGATTTGTGGCATAAAGAAAAATATGACTACATAAATGGCGATTCCAAAGATGAGCGCGAATGTTATGGCGATTTTAAAGCTCTCTCTAACGCGATTTAACAACTTTGCGCCAAAATTATAGCTCACAATGGGCTGAAGTCCGTGTGATAAAGCCAAAATGCACCCAAAACAAACCGAGCTGACATAGAGCATAATGCTTAAAATTGCGATTCCTTTGGTGGAATCGAGGCTTGATAAAAGCAGATTCATAAATAAAATTATGATTCCAAAGGCAAATTCCGACATTGAGGGTGAAATCCCGCTGATTAGCGACTTTTTAAACGCGCTTATGGAAAAAACGAGCATAAACCACAGCTTTCCGTCCTTGCAAAGAAAATGCTTTAAGATGATGACTAGCCCGATAAAATGCCCAAGTATCGTGCTAAACGCCGCGCCAAACATTCCCCAGCCCCACACAAAAATGAAAATGTAATTTAAGATGATATTGCAAAGTGAGCCTACGACAAAGGAAATCATCGTGAGATTCGGGGCTTTGTCATTCCGCGCAAAGGAGCAAAGCACGGATTGCGCCATTATCACCGCGCCACCTAGCAAAACCACGCCCAAATATTCCACCAAATACGGCATTAGCTCGTCATTCGCGCCCAAAGCCCTTGCGGTGGCGTCTATAAAGATAAATAGCACGATTCCCAAAACCACGCCAAAGGCGATTGTGAGATAAATGGTGGAATTAAAGATGATTCGCGCCTTTAGTGGCTTACCCGCGCCCAAAGCAATGCTGACTAACGCCGCCCCACCGATGCCTAAAAGCAACTCAATGCCCGTAAAAAATGTAAAAATCGGCACAGATAGCCCAATGGCTGCAAGTCCAAGCTCACCAATACCGCGCCCCACGAAGATTCCATCGACTATGACATAGGTAGAAAGCACTAACATACTTACAAACGCAGGGAGCGAGTATGAGAAAAATAGGCGCAAAATGTTGCCGTTGCGTAAGTCTAACTTTTCTTTTTTAGGGATTTGTAGCTCGGTATCATTTTGTGGCATTTGGCGTCCTAAAATGTGATAAAAATTTATAAAAAAAATTAGCGCGAATTCTAGCTAAAATGGGTTTAAAGTTGATACGGCAAGTTTATGATTCGCCAATTTATGCACGAATCATAAAATATAATTTAAATTTTTAATGATATTTGACTTTCATTTTTGCTATCGGCAAAGTTGATATTTTGCAATCGTAGTTTTAAGTCGGACGGCGAGGTGGCTTTTTCTAGCCCTGCTTCTTCCTCGACTACGCCATTTACGATTAAATCAAATAAATGCTGGTCGAAAGTCTGCGTTTGATAAACGCCCTTGCCTTCCGCCAAAGCTTCTGCAATCTCGCCATCACGCGCTTCGGCGATAATTAGCTCGATTCGCGGTGTCCTAAAGAGTAGCTCGATAGCCGCCACGCGCCCACCTTGCTTGTTTTTAAGCAACCTTTGAGAGATAATCGCATTTAGTGTGCTTGATAACATAGCGCGAATCCGCGCTTGGTCGGTGGCTGGGAACACGGAAATAACCCTATTTATCGTTTCTTTGGCGTCCAAAGTATGCAGAGTGGAAAGCACCAAGTGTCCTGTCTCAGCGGCGTGGAGAGCCATTTCAATCGTCTCAATATCCCTCATCTCGCCCACCAAAATAATATCGGGGTCTTCGCGCAGGGCGGCTTTAAGCGCGGAGGCAAAGGAATTTGTATCCATTCCCACACTGCGCTGATTGATAATGCTTTTTATGTCCTTATGCACGAATTCTATGGGGTCTTCGATAGTGATTATGTGTTTTGCGTGTTTGTGATTTATCTCATTGATGATTGCCGCCAAAGTGGTGGATTTACCCGAACCTGTAATCCCCGTAACTAGCACGAGTCCGCGCTCCATATCGGTGATTTTGTGAATTGCCTCAGGCAACCCAAGCCCGTCAATGGTATTT
>JBNMHH010000170.1:0-4677 GCA_050872665.1 Helicobacteraceae bacterium | reverse complement strand
CGTATCCACGGGCTTGATTTTGAGTTTTTTAGGATTTTCGACTATGTCCATCTCTGTGGCATACAAATTACTTGCATCTTTTAGCTTGATAATTCCATTATCATTTAGCAATATTAACGCCCTGCCACCATTGCTAGGGTCATTTGGTATAGCAATCGTTGAGCCGTTTTTTAACTCGCTAATTTCTTTTATTTTTTTAGAGTAAAGCCCAAGTGGCTCGATATGGATTTTGGCAATCGACTTCAAATCCAACTTTTTATCCTCCGCTAATTTATCCAAATACGGCTGGTGCTGGTGAAAATTCGCGTCCAACTCGCCGTCATTTAGCGAAATATTTGGCAACACATAGTCGCTAAACTCTACGATTTGCAAGTCAATGCCCTCCGCCCTCAAGTCATCCTTGATATTTTCTAAAATTTTGGCGTGCGGATTGGGTGTCGCGCCCACTTTGATGACTACCAAATCGCCACTATTTTCTGTCGCGCTTTCGCCACCTGCGCTAGATTCGGCTGAATCGCCACAGCCACTTATCACAAATGCCACAGCTACCGCAAAAATCAATGCTAATCTTTTCATTTTATTTCCTTTTGATTTAATATTAAAGGCGCAATTTTGCCTTATACTTGCTTATTATTGGCTGAAATGTGTAAAATATTTTCCTTACAAAATCCTTGCGTCTTTGGTGGATTCGCCATCGCTTAGGGCAATAATATCATCTTTTTGTAAATCTTTTAGCGCAACTACTGCGCCATTTTTAGTAACTTGCACGAATCCCTTTTCTACCAAAAATTTTGGATTGCGCGATTCTAAAAGTGCTTTTAATTGCGACAGATTCGTGCCTTTGGATTCCAAAAAGCGCGAAAAAACCTCATCTAGCGCATTTTTTTGATTTGCCGTTTCATTTTTTCGCGCTAATAGATTTTGCGCCACGCGTTTAAGATTCGCCCTCAAATCCGCCAAATTCGCGCATTCCTTTTTATAGTCGAATCTAAAGGCAAAAAGTTTTGATTTTAAAATCTCTAGTTTATGATTTAGCGCAGATATTCGCGCACCAAACGCCAAATCCACCTCATTTTGCAACTCCACCAATTTCAAAAGCCACTCATTGCTATCTGGCAAAATAATCTCCATTGCGCTAGAGGGCGTAGGGGCGCGAATGTCCGCCACCAAGTCGCTAAGCAAAAAGTCGATTTCGTGTCCGATAGCAGAGACTATGGGCGTTTTCGCGCTAAAAATCGCCCGTGCGACAATCTCCTCATTGAACGCCCACAAATCCTCCAAACTTCCGCCACCACGCGCCACCACAATAATATCAAAGTCCCCACTATCGGCGAGTGCGATATTTTGCGCGATTTGGAATTTCGCAGAATCCCCTTGCACGAGCGTATCAAAAAGCACTAGCTCTACAAGTCGCCACCGCTTATTTGCCACAAACATTATGTCGTGCAGTGCCGCGCCAGACTTTGAAGTGATGAGCGCGATTTTGTGTGGAAACTTGGGGAGCGGTTTTTTGTGCTTTGCGTCAAAAAGCCCCTCTGCCTTTAGCTTTTGCTTTAGCTTTTCTAAATCATTGATATTTGCGCCGCGTGGGGCGATATGAGTGCATATTATTTGATATTCGCCCCGTTTTTCATATAGCGAGATTTCGCCTGTGATTTGGACTTTTTGCGTGTTTTCAATCTCAAAATTTAGCCTTGCGCGAGTGCCTTTAAAAAGCACACAGCGAATCGTAGAATTTTCGTCCTTTAGGCTAAAATAATAATGCCCACTGCTTTGGTGCTTGGTAAGGTTGCAAATCTCGCCCTCCACAAAAACGCGCGGAAAATGCTCTTTGATAACGGCTTTTAGTTGTGAGTTTAGCTCACTAACGCTTAAGGCGCGAGGCTTTGGTGAATCGTGTGGTAAATCATAAATTTGTGCCGAATCGTGTGGCGAATCCATAGCCGAATCGCGCACCGATTCCGCCACAAAATCTTGCGCCGAATCACGCATAGATTCAGCCACCGAATCGCACCCCGAATCCATAGCTAAATTTTGCACCGAATCCACCGCCATTTAGGGCAATCTCACACGCAATTCTTTGGCAAACTCAATGCAGGACGCAATGCTCTGCTTTGGCGCGACAAAGGCGTCAATCCCCGTGTCAAACACGCCAAAAGTCGTCATTCCAATCGCCACAGCCAAATAGCTTCCGTCCCACTTGAAATTCGCCAAAAACGCCTTGTAATGACTAGGCGCAGTAAAAATCAAAATCGAGCTAGGCGGGGGCGTGAGACGCGAATCCAACTTTTTGGTTTTGTTTTCATAGGCGACAACCTCGCTTAGCTTGATTTTGTGATGAAGCAATTTTTCGTTAATGCCAGAGACGATTTTTTTGGCGTGAACATACAGCGGGTGGCGGTTTTTCAGCAATGGGATAATTTCTTTGGCGAATCCATCGCCGTGCGAATCCTTGCCGATATACTCAATCTTTCCGCCCAAATTCTCCAAAAAACTCGCGCTTCCCTCACCGATGACAAAGCTAGGAATATTTTTCCACGATGAATCGCCCACACGCTCGGCATTTTCCGCCATTGACTTAATGGCATAGCGCGAAGTAAAAATCAACGCGTCAATATTTTGCAAATTCATCTCAAAAGGCAAAATTTTGATTTCACTTACAACCAGCGATTTTACGCCCTCTTCGGCTTTAGAGCCGATTAAAAAAATCTCTCTCATTTTATTCTCCCCCTTTAAATTTTTGCTTTTGTTTTGCGCGAATCTAGGCGCAAAATCCGCGCAGATTCGCCTAATGTGGCACTCCGCTAAAGTCGATATTTGGCTTTTCTTTGATATAAAATTCCGCCTCGCTCATATCCACGCTTTTATAGACTTTTTGACGCCCCAAAAAGCCCACATTATCCGCACTCACAAGCAAAATCAGCTTATCGCACTCTAATCTTGCTTTGAGGTGAAAAGATTTGCCTTTGTTAAAATCATAATATCTGCCATTTATATAAGAATTTTGACTTTCACGCTCTAAATTATAAATATGAACGCTACCCAAAACCTCTCTATCGCGAAGTGCGAAATTTTGGTTTAGCTCATCTTTTTTGGGTAGCATTGAATCCATAAAAACAACTTGATACGCGAAATATTTGCCGTATTTTTTAAAAATCTCCACAATGCTATATCGCCCACTTTTGCTACCACGCGGACTTAGCCAAAAGCCCGTAATATCGCCGTTTTTGCATTGATTTTTGGCATTATCTTGCGAATCCTGCGCTAAATCGCCCTCATTTATAGCAAAAAGTCGCGCGATGAAAAACGCTAAAAATGCAAGTTTTTTCATAGCACAATCTTTAACAATGAAGTCGGCACTTTTAGCACGGATTTAAAAACGACTTTGGAATCCGCCTCAAAGCCCCCAGCGTGAATGTCATTTGGCGTTAGAATCAAAAGCGCATTTTTATAAAGCGCGATAGATGAAGGCGTAGAAAAGGGCGTGAAATTCTGCATATCTTTTGTGGCGTCATATTCGTTTATCGGCTCAAATGCGTCCGCAAAGCCTATTTTCATAATCTCACTGCCTTTTGCCACAAACTGAAAATCCACAAACGCCCTATGCGCCTCAAAAATCCCGCTATTTTTTAGTGTGTAGCTTTGCTCAATAGCGCGAATATTGTTCCCCAAATCGATTGTTTTTTCAATTCGAGAATCGCCACAATCTAGCGATAAAATGCGTGGCAAAGTCGCCGAATCCAAAAAATAATCGCTAATATTTTTAGCAATTTGTGGGCTTTTAAAAATCACCTCAAATATCCCCAAATCGCGTGGAATCTCTAATAAAATCGCCATTTAAGCCTCCATTTTATTTTTATGCGAATCGCCAAAATCGCGCAAATCGCGCTTATATTGCAAATAAAAAGAATTTTGCGCTTTGAAAATATCGCACGATTCAATCCGCAAAGATTCCATCTCTAATGCGCAAAGCAAGTCATTTGCAAAAAGATTCGCCCATAGATTGCCCCCGCCAAAATCCACCTTTTTTACGCCAAAAAACTTTTTGTAATTTTCCACGCATTTGGCGCAAAATGGCAATTTGACGCCATAAAAAAGTTTAACGCTTAATCGCTCATCGCTTCCCACCGCGTAATCAAAGGCGTTTTCGCGTAGTAGCTTTGCCTTTGCACCGCGCTTTTGCAAAATCTCACCCAAATCCTCGCATTTTGTGAAATGAATGATGGGCAATTCACGCGCCTTGTGTGCCTTGTGGCTAAGCAGTGCATTATAAATCACGCAAGGAAAAAGCGCATTTTGCGGTGTCCTAAGGTAGATAAAATACTTGCCAAAGGCAATGTCGGCGAGTTTGGTAGTAATGCCATTATGAAATTCCTCCAATGCAAAATCCTCAAAACTGCCAAAGGAAAATATTTTTGCGAAATTTGATTTGTAGGGTTTCATCGCGCTACTTTATTTTTTTGGATTGCTTCGGCGAATCTACGATTCGCCCTCGCAATGACGAAATGGTGTGGATTGCTTCGGCGAATCTACGATTCGCCTCGCAATGACAGAGAATTGCAGATTCGCGCTTGATTCGTAGTTGATTCGCAAGGCGAATCACAATCCGCAAGGATTTGCGAGAGCAACAGCTCGAAGCAACAATCGAAGTAATGGCGGTATGGCTTTTGTATTTGT
>JBNMHH010000169.1:0-4693 GCA_050872665.1 Helicobacteraceae bacterium | reverse complement strand
TTCGATATTCATTCCTTTTTGATATTCGATTACGCCCTTGCTTACGCGAATCTCATAGCGATATTTGCCACTTTTATTTTTGCGCTCAAAATCCTCTGTGATTCGCTCCCAAATCGCCTCAATATTTGCCATTTTGTGATTGGCAAAAACGATTAAAAACTCATCGCCACCGATTCGCACAATAATATCTCCTCGCCGTAAATGCCTACGAATCGTCTTTATCGTGGTGGCAATTAACTCATCGCCAAATTTATGCCCGAGCTTGTCATTGGTGCTTTTTAGATTGTCAATGTCGATTATGCAAATGTGTAGCGTGGTGGGTAATTTTTTGAAAAGGATAAATTTCGCCAAAAATCTGCTAAAGGCGTTTTTGGAGGCGATATGATAATTTGCTATCATCGAATCAATTATCGCAAGTCCTTTGCGCCGATTATACGCACCTGTGAGCTGGTCGGTGTTTGCTATGAGATTATTTTTGATTCGCCCGATGATAATGATATATGAGACTATGCAGGTAAATAAAATAAACATATATCCCAAAATCCAATAAAACCGCCTATCTTTGAAATTCGTATATTTCACAAAAGACTGAATGCTATTTATGTGATATGGGCTGTCAAATTTATCGATGGGCTGAAATGAGAGAAAATACATTTTATTTGTCTCAATGGTGTAATCCTCGATTTTAGTCTCGGGGAAAATTGTCTTGTAAGTGAAAATCCCGTCATTTGTCCTAAACTGCCCAGCGTCATTTAACTGCATTTGCACCCACGCGTCAGGGTAAAGAAATGAAAGATTTTTATTGCCTAAATAAATGCCATTAAAATAATTATCATTTAAAATATATGAATCTTTGGAGATTAAATAAAGTCCGCGAATGTCAATTAGAGACGCCAAATCCAAATACGCCACGATATAGCCATAAATCGCGCCATTGCGAATCAGCGGATAACTCAAAGTGCGGTAGGTTGTAAGCATTTTGTTGCTATAAAAAATGGTGCTTTTTATATTGCCCTTTGCTTCATAAGGCTCAAACTCTAGCATTTGGGCGAATTTAAGATTATTTGCGTGGATAAATTTGCCGTTTTGATTGGCGATTCCTATAAAATCATAAGTCGTATTTTGCTTTAGAAACGAATCGACATTGCCATTTTTGTAGGCAAACTCTAGCAATTTCACATAGTCGATAAAATAGCGCACTTGGCGGATATTTATCGATTCGGCGATATTGGCGGTGTTTGTGATAGATAACATAATCTCTTTTTCGTTGATAGCGTTTCTGTCGTTAATGTATTGAATGCGATTTATCACAAATAGCGTGGCGTAAAATAGCGTGAGTGCGCCAATCATTATAAATAAAATATGTAAATGTTGCCTTACAATGGATTTTTTGATATTTGCGCGAATCATTATAATATTTGCTTTATGGCGGGATTGCTAGTCGCCTCGCCGATATAATATCCTTGCGAAAATTCTACGCCTAATTTGCGGACTAAATTATGCACCGATTCGGAATGCACATGCTCGGCAATGCACTGAACGCCGATATTTTTGGCAAAGTCCGTAATGGAGCGAACGATTTTGTGGCTAATGGCATTTGAATCCATATTTTTGATGAATCGCCCATCGATTTTAATGTAATCAATTTGCATTTTGATTAGTCGCCCGAAATTTGAATTGGCATAGCCAAAGTCATCAATGGCGATTTTAAAGCCCATATCTTTCAAAATCAAAATATTATTCACAATCAAATCATCATCATCAAATTCAATATCCTCTAAAATCTCAATGATGATTCGGTTTGGATTTATGTTGTATTTCTCGCAACGATTCCGCAAATAATCAATCGTCTGCGTGTCGCGAATGTCCTCTTCGGTGATATTTATGGAAAATTCCAAATTATTTGTCGCAAAAACCTTAAAGCTATTATTGATGATAGAATAAGTAATGCTTCGCATAAAGCCCATTAACCGCACTTGCTCCAAAAAGTCAAATGGATAAAGGACGCGATTATTATCTAATAAACGCGCTAAACACTCGAATTTGGTGATTTTTTTAAGTTTATTATCATAAATGGGCTGATAAAAAGGCACGATTTTGCCCTGCTGGACGGCGTCTTTGATAAGGACATTGTAGGCGATTTCTTTTTTTTGCTGCTCTTTAAATAGCTCATCATCAATATCTAAAAAGTAGATTTTGGATAGCAATTTTTTGGCGTGATTTAGCGCACTAAACGCCTTTGGAATGATAATATCCACTTTTCCCACCACAAGTCCGCTAGAAATCATCACATCAACTTCGCTAAGATTCGTGCAGGATTTGCGCTCGATAATTAGCGTCTTTAAAATATGCGCAAACTCAATGCCCCGCCTAGTGTCGATATTGGGGAATAAAATGCAGTATTTATCATCAGAGATTTGAAAAAACTTCGCCTCTAGCGGCAAAATCTCGCTAATTAGATTTAGGATTTCCTCACCAGCCTTTGATACGACATTGGGAGAGTAAATCGAAAACCACTCATCTAAATCCTCTAGCTCAAAAAGCAACACCATAGCCTCTCTATCTTTGGGCTGTTCGCTTAGATAGTGCAATAATGCTTGTCTGTCAAATAGATAATCAAAAAATTCGCGCCCTTTTATATTATTTTGCTTTATACTAATCATTCTAACGCCTTATTTAATAAATTGTTTTCTAATTCTTGGAATCGCTTCTCAAGCGCATCGACTTGCTCTTTTTGGATTTGTGTGTTTTGATTCGTGCTTGGATTCGTGGATTGATTCGCACTTTGATTCGTGGGATTCGCACTATTTGTTTGGTAGCGCGTGGCTTTGTTTTGGTTGTTATTATTTTGGAGATTTTGTGGCACTACACCCGCTGGCATTTTTATGAATCTATCCTCATAATTTTCCCCGCCTTCCTTGTGGCGGATAAAAATATCGCCATTTAGATTATTGTAAATGTAAGTATCCGTCCCGTCATTAAACATAACCCACGCGCCAAAAAGATTGCTAACAAAAATGCAGATTGCCAAAAATTTGGACATTTTTCCCCCAAACTAACGCGTTAGTGATTTAAAGCGCGTGATTTTGATATAGATTTTTAGATTCTTTTTAAGATTCGCGCGGATTTTACAATAAAA
This sequence comes from Helicobacteraceae bacterium, assembly GCA_050872665.1. Taxonomy (GTDB): domain Bacteria; phylum Campylobacterota; class Campylobacteria; order Campylobacterales; family Helicobacteraceae; genus NHYM01. The sequence continues at coordinate 1,554 of JBNMHH010000169.1, read as the reverse complement.
ATATTGTGAATCTTATTAAATTTTATATAATTTTTGGCAAAATGCGCGTTTTGCATTCGCGCGAATCCTTTATGAATCGCGCAAGCGTTTTATGATTCACACTATAAATTATTTTTTAACCTTACTTGGGTCATAAATTTCGATAGTTTCGATAGCGCGGATTTGATTATCTAGCTCTTGCTTATCAACGGGCTTTCCATCGTTGCTAGTGGTTAAAACCTTTTCTTTAAATTCCTCAATGCTATTTGTCATATTAAAGCTACCGCCTGTGCTTTCAGCGATTTTTGTTAGTAATCTTATATTTTCCTGCTCGGATTGTCGCGATTGAAATGGCATAGGAGAAAAGATATGAATCTTTACAGAATTCATATCCTTAGTGCTTTTTTGGAGGCTTTTTGCAAAAAAGAACATTCGCTCTTCATTTTGCGGGTCATCTGGTGCGCCGTTTGTAATTAGATAGATTTCCTTTGATAGTCCATTAAACTTAGTAAAATTTCGCATAGCCTTAATCAGCGATAGATTCACCATATTATCCATTGATTTTGCATCATATTTTAGATTATTTATGGCATTTAGAAAATCTTGCGTATCATAAAAAGTGCCTAAATCATCTACATTAAGATGCGAAAAAGTAACAAGAGTGATTTTGGCAAATTGCTTTTCCCTATCGCCCAAAATATGCTTTGCAATAAATGGCGCAATATCCTTTAGTGTAGCAATATATAAAAGCATTGATTGATTTATATTTAGCACGATTGCGACTTCTTTGGTGGTATTTTTGCTAAGATAAATGTTAAAGTCGCCATCACTAAAATTTTTGATTGTGAAACTCATCTTTTTAAAAATCTCGGTGATTGTCAAAGTGCCAGATTCAAGCACAAACAAAAAGCGTCTATTATCGCTACGATAAGTATTTTGGGATTCAAAGATTCCACCCCGCAAGATTTCATTATCAAAGATTATAGAAACATATTGCGTATTTGGAAAATCAAGCGAATTTATTACGCTTTTATCCCTTGCGGTGATTCGTTGCATCGGTGCGCCTTGCAAAGCACTTTGCACGATTGGGGCTTGTGGCTTTTTATCCGTTTGTGCTTGTGTTTGTGGCGGTGTTTGGGTTTGAGTGAAATTATTATCAGCCTTTTTGGCACAGCCCATAACAAAGCCGACAATCACACACGCAACTAATAATTTTATGATATTTTTCATTTTACAACCTCCGCTTTTAAAGTTTATTTTACTATCCGCTATTAGCGAATTTGGTATTTTATACTTTTTATGCTTAAATTTGCAAAATTCTTATAAATTATGCGAACTTTGGATTTAAGATTCGCGCGATTCGTGTGAATCACACGGAATCTCACCGCAAATCTACTTCTTACCCTTTTCTTTTGGTGGATTATCATTTGAATTATTTGAATCATCTGGATTATTTGGGTCATAGATTTTATGATTTTTGCTTGGGCGGATTTCATTGCTTAGCTCACGCATATCAAAGGGTTTGCCCTCATTGCTAAGTGTCAAAATCTGCTTTTTGAAGTCGTAATCATTGTT
>JBNMHH010000168.1:0-4705 GCA_050872665.1 Helicobacteraceae bacterium | reverse complement strand
GAGTTGCTTTTTGGATTCATTGCGGCATTTTTCTTGCAAGTGGTGTTTAATGCAATCGCCTATGCTGGGGAGCTTTTGGGCTTTAGTATTGGTATGAGCGTGGGTAGCGCGTATGACCCTGTGAGCGGGGCGCAAAATCTTATCATCGCCCAAGTGCTTAGCATTGTGGCGGTTATGGTGTTTTTGGCACTAGATTTTCATCATATTATTTTTTCGCTTATCGCAAGTAGCCTCAATGCCACGAATTTAGGCGGTTTTATACTAAGTGAAAATATGCCTTTGTATGTGCTAAAGGCATCTGGTGGGATTTTTGTGATTGGATTTACTATTGCGTTCCCTGTGGTGGGGATTATTTTGCTATCCGAAATTATCTTTGGTATGATTACGCGCACTCACCCGCAGTTTAACCTGCTAGTTGTGGGGCTACCGCTAAAGGTGGGCGTGGCGTTTGCGGTGCTGATAATTGCGCTTCCTGCGATGATGTTTCACTTTAAAGAGGAGATTTTAACCGCGCTAAAAATCACCGCAAAATTTATGGGACTTTGAATTGCCCTGTGTGGCGCGATTTTCACGCATTTATCAAAAATATTTTTTATTTCACAATCATTTCACAGCTTTTTCATAGAATTCCATCGCCAAAATTAAATTTTAAGGAGTAAAAGATGAAAAAGGTAATATTAAGTTTGGCTTTATGTTTCGGTTGGCTTTTTGCTGGTGGCGGTGCAGATTTGAATGGCTTGATTACAGCTGTGGATAATCAAAACAAAACCATTACCATTAACGGATTTGTGGTGCAGGTTTTGCCACAGACTAGGATTAAGCTAGATAATTGCGGGATTTTTGGCACAGATATATCTGGGAAATTTACGGATTTAGAGCAAGGCTCGTTTGTGAAAGCAGATGTGTTTCCAAATATGACAAGTGTCGCAGGGCAGTATGCTACGGCTAATGCGGGGAATACAGGTGCGCCCATTTATATCGCAGAAAAGATAAAACTAAAATGCGCTAAAAATAGGGCATATTAGTTTGAATCCACGCCGAATCTCGCACCTTTTGGGGTGCGAATCGGCGCGAAAATCAAAGTGTCTTTTAAGATTTCACAAATACTTCACAATTCTTTAGGTAGAATTCTATCTCACATTTTAATTTTAAGGAGTTAGATATGAAAAAAATTGCGTTAAGTTTGGCTTTGTGCTTTGGTGGGCTTTTTGCTGGTGGTATGGATTTAAATGGCTTAATTACAGCGGTGGATAACCAAAACAAAACCATTACCATTAACGGATTTGTCGTGCAGATTTTGCCACAGACTAAGATTAAGCTCGATGACTGCGGGATTTTTGGCACGGACTTGGCTGGGAAATTCGTAGATTTGGTGCAAGGCTCGTTTGTCGAGGCGGAAGTTTTCCCCAATATGACAAGTGTCGCAGGGCAGTATGCTACGGCTAATGCTGGTGCGGCGGGTGCTCCCGCGTATATCGCAGAGGAAGTGGAGCTAAAATGCACTAGAAACCGCGCTTACTAGATTCGCAAAAATCCCTTTGTGTTTATGGCGCAAAGGGATTCGCCTACAATATTCTACATTTAAATTAAGATTCGCTAGAATTTCGCCTTTATAAGATTCGCTTAAAAAGGGGCAGAGTTTGCAAAAATATATAATCGCGTGGCGCGAAATGGTGGAAATTGTGGTAGATTTTATTGCCACGCCAAAAATCAAAAATATGTTTCTTTGGGGAATCGTGCTATATGCAATCGCGCTTTTTGCGCTGATTCACGGGGATATTTACTATGCTGATGATTGGGGCACTAGCTCTATGGAAACAAGCTGGAATCATTTTAGCCGTTATTTAGGGACATTTATATTAAATGATTTAGCGACATTTGGCAAGGGCAATGTGGATTCATCGCCATTATTGCAGATTATGGCTGTGATTTTGGTGATGGCTTCATCGCTTATTTTAATTTATCTTATTCGTAAAAAGTTTGATTTAATCGGTATTTTAGCAAGTCTGCCTTTAGGATTAAGCCCGCATTTTTTGCAAAATCTATCATATAAATTTGAGAGTTTATTTATGTGTGTGGCATTGTTTTGTGCTATTGTGCCGTTTTTATTTAAAGAAAATAGGCGCGTTTTTATCGCTGTGAGCGTGATTTCTTTGCTTTGTATGTTTATGACATATCAAGCAGCAAATGGCACTTATATTATTTTGAGTTTATATTTTGCGTTTAGTGCGTATTTTTTAGAAAAGCGTAATTTTAAAGAAAGTGCAATATTTTTGGCGATTTGTGCAATGAATCTTATTATGGCTAGTTTGTTCTATAAAATTATTATTGTGCAACCCATAAGCGAATATGTTGTCCTATACATTTCAGATAAAGCGTTCCCGATAGATAGTATTTTGCTGGGCGCGTGGGCGAATCTCGCTACTTACCTAACTACGATTTTTAATGATTTAAAAAATACGCCATATATTTGGCTAGTGGCTTTAATGTCCGTGTTTTTTGTAATAAATACTACGATTCATACGAATCACCATAAAATAGCCACTATTTTTGCTACGATTATATTTTTATTACTTGGCATTTGCCTATCTTATGGGCTTTATCTTGTTTTGGAAAAGCCACTTTTTCAGCCAAGGGCGTTTTATGGATTTAATGCGCTTGTTGCCGTGCTATGTATCGCAAATATTTCGCTTTTATTTCGTCATTCTGAGGGAGCGAAGCAACCGAAGAATCCACAAATCAAAAGCGATATTTTTTTGGATTATTCGCTCATTACATTCGCTCAGAATAACGAGGTGGTAAATTCTCATTCTGCCCCCCCCCATTTGCAAAAAATCGCACATTATATTTCTTGCGTGGTGGTAGTGATTGTGGCGTATTTTTTAATTAGCTTTGCTAATATTTACGGCAACGCGCTTAAAAAGCAGGACGAATATTTGGAATTTCGGGCGCGATTACTTTTGAGCGATTTAAGCAATGTGATTCCTACAAATGCGACTATTACCATATATACCAGCAAAATCGGCAATGCCAAAGTTACGCAACGATTTTATGATAAATATGGCTTTTATGCGCTAATCCCGCAGTTAGCAAAGGTAGATGACTTTTGGTTTAATATGAGATTACGACATTTAAATGCGCCTTATATTCTAAATAATAGCGAAATGTGTGAGTTTATCAAGGAAAATTTCGGTAGCGAAGTGGTTTTCAAAAACGCTAATCACAAAATAGAAAGAGCAAAATCTTGCTATTTTGTTACGCTAAATAAGTGATATTTAATAAACTACAAATCAAAAATATCACTTTTAAGTTATGTAAATTTTAATGAATCCGCCGAATCTATTCGCCAAATATCTAAAGAATCTTCACAAAATATTCAAAAATTATATAAAAGTTGATTTAAGTCAAAAAAAATTAGAAAATTTTTTATTAAAATTACAAGCATTTTGCAAATTTTTATACAAAAGGGGGATATTTTTGGAATGAATGATAAAAAGCCTATTCCTCTTATTACGCTGGCGGTTGTTATAGCCATTGGATTCGTCTTTGGCGTGGGAGCATTCACATTTTGGTATGCGAATGGATTTTCCTATTTCAGCGATGATTCAAAGGCGTGTAATAACTGCCATGTGATGAATGAGGTTTATAAGGATTGGAGCACGGGTAGCCACAAAAATCGTGCTTCGTGTAATGATTGTCATATCCCTGAAGGCTTTGCTGCAAAATGGACGATGAAAGCTCAAAGTGGCTTTAATCACGCTTACGCCTTCACGCTAAAGGACTTGCCGACTAATTTCACACCTACCAAAAAGACTAAAATTGTCGTGCAGGATAATTGTATCCGTTGCCACGATAAATTAGCTAGTAATGTTGTGAATCCTACCACACGCATAGTCCATAACTATGATAAATCATTGAGCTGCGTATCGTGCCACAAGAACATTGGGCATTTGAGAAATTTCTAATTTTAAAGGAGGAATATAAAGATGAAAAAATCATACACTCTACCAGCTATCCTTGTGATTGCAGTGATTATAGGTATAGCTTTGGTAATGTTAGCCGTAAATATTAGCGGCAAAAAGGCTGAGGAATTGGCGGTATCGCCAAAAAGTGTCGTTGAGTTGAGCGATGATAATCCTACATTCGACTATTGGGGTAAAAATTTCCCCGAATATGTGGATATGTATGTAACCGTTGAGACTGAAAAGCCAAAAGGCACAGAGTTTGGTGGGAATTTGGCGTATAGCAAACTAATCCGCTATCCGCAACTCACACAGCTTTGGGCTGGGTATCCTTTTAGCATTGATGCAAACGAGGAGAGAGGACACTTTTGGATTCAAGTCGACCAAATGGATACAGCGCGAAATAATAAGGATTTCCTAAACGCGCACGGATTCGCCGCATTTGGCGGACAACCCACTGCGTGTATGAACTGCCATAGTGGCTGGACGCCTTGGTTGCTTAAAAACACCGCAAAAGGCGATTGGGTAGCGTTTAACTCTACTAAATATTGGACTATGATTAAAACAGTCCCAGCAGTAAATGGTATCAAAGAAAATAGCCCTGAACATAGCGGACCACACGGTGGAAAAAGAATGGGCGTTACTTGCGCAGACTGCCACAATCCTGCGGATAAGTCTTTAAGAATCTCTCGCCCCGGGCTTATCAATTCACTTGTCCTAAGAGGCTATGAAAAAGACCCCGT
>JBNMHH010000167.1:0-4728 GCA_050872665.1 Helicobacteraceae bacterium | reverse complement strand
TTTAACGCCTATAAAAATCATCGCTATAAAATTATCACGCTAAAAAATAGCTTTCACGGGCGCAGTATCGCCACGCTCCGCGCTTGTGGGCAAGATAAAATGCACACACATTTTTCGCCATTCCCTGAGGGCTTTCTTTACGCAAAAGACATTAGCGAGGCGATTGAAAAGGCAAAGGGCGATAGCGCGGTGGTGGCGATTTTCATCGAGCTTATTCAAGGCGAGGGCGGAATCTACGCGTTGCCTAAAGATGAGGTGGCAAAATTAGCGGATTTCTGCGCCAAAAGCGATATTTTGCTAATGGTAGATGAAGTGCAAAGTGGCGTATTTCGCAGTGGCGCGTTTTTAGCGTCAAACTATTATGGCATAAAACCCAATGTCGTTACACTCGCAAAAGGCTTGGCAGGTGGAGTGCCCATAGGCGCGGTAATGTGCGATAAGGTGGATATTTTCGCACCCGCGCAACACGGCAGCACCTTTGGAGGCAATCCGCTATCCACGAGTGCGGGAATCTGCGCGTTAGAGACTTTAGAGGGCTACGCCAAAAGTGGCGATTTGGCAAAGCATATCGCTATTTTTGACGCAGAGCTAAATGCTATAAAAAATGAATTTAGTAGCGTGGTGCTGGGCGTTAGCGGAGTAGGCTTTATGCGCGGATTAAAAATCAAAGATGAAAAAACGCTTGGAGCAATCATCGCCAAAGCGCGTGAAAATCGCCTTTTGGTGCTAAAATCTGGCAACGCGACTTTGCGATTTTTGCCACCGCTTTTAATCACAAAGGACGAGATTGACGCTGGATTCGCGCGTCTTAGGGCTACACTAAAAGAAATAGCCGTTGCGATTTAGCGAGTATTTTGGCGCGTGGATTCGCGCTTATTATGCGAGTGTGCCACTTGGGCGCGACTTTTACACGGCGGTTGGTGCGAGTAAATTTTTTGGTGGCGCAATCGCAAAATATATCCTACAAAGCCTTGAATTGGGCGAGATTCGCCTACCGCTAAATATCATTGATTTGGGTGCAAATAACGCGAATCTGTTAAATGATATTCGCGCATTTTTAGAGACGCTGGGTGTGGGCGTGGCGGAAAAGTGCAATTTTATCGCAGTGGAGGCGAATGTGTCTGCGCCGTCATCGCAAGATTTAACAACGATTCAATCGCAGCAATCCGCCACCTCGTCATTGCGAGGCGTTGCAAACGCCGAAGCAATCCAAAATAAAAATCAAATGGATTGCCACGATTCTGCGCAACGCGCAGAATCTCGCAATGACAAAATAAAATTTTATAAGAATCTTACCGAGCTAAAATCCGCGAATCTTTTACAAAATCACAACTGCATTTTTATCGCAAATGAGTTTTTTGACGCATTGCCTTGCGAAATAATCAACAATGACAAAATGGCATTTGTGGAAAATAATCGCCTAATTTTTAAGATTTACGATGATAAAAAAATAATAGAAATTTGTGAGGATTTTAAGATTCACAAAGGCGAAATTCCGCTAAGTTATACTAAATTTTGCGATGAGATTAAAAGCCTAAAATTTATTTTTATTGCCTTTGATTACGGCGATATTACGCCACGAAATGACTTTTCACTGCGCCTTTTTTATAGGCATAAAATCCAAAATTTTGCGGATATTGCGTTTGATTTGGCGAATCGCACCACGAATCAGCCAAATCTCACAAGAGATTCGGCGAATCAAGTGGCGAATCTAACCGCAAATCCACCGAATCTCACGCCACTTTTTGGCAAATGCGATATAACTTATAGTGTGCCGTTTTTTATTTTGGATAGCGCGTTTGAAGCAATAGGTGCGAAAAAGATTTTATCTAAACGGCAGGATTTAGCGTTAGTCGAGGATTTTAAGATTTTAGATTTATTGCAAGATTTCCACGATTCGCTTGATTCGGCAAATCACAATATTTATTTGCACGAATCAAATAAAATCAAAACTTTGCTTCACAATCTATCCCCCAAATTCCACACAGCGATTTATAAAAATTTTTAGTTTGCACAATACAAAGCAAAATCAATGTATAATTAAGCATTTTTAAAGGGGCAATTTTATGAATCTAACCGATGAACAAAAAGATATTATTTTAATAAGCCAAAATATGCGTCCAAATGAGATTTTAAAGATTCAAGCCTGTGCTGGTAGTGGCAAAACTTCTACACTCATAGAGATTGCTAGGGCGAACCCAAATGCAAAATTTTTATATTTAGCTTTTAATAAAGCAATAGTTGAAGAAGTAAAAAATAAATTTTCAAACAATGTAAAAGTAAAAACTACACATTCATTGGCTCATAACCGCATTATTGCGCCTAAAAAATACCAAATAAAAAACTCAAAATTTAATTTCTTTGATTTACAAGGCATTTTATCAATATATAACTATGATGATTTTTTGGTATTTGATAAGGAATTGAAAATTTTTTCACAATCAATGGCTAAAAAATTTCCCAATGATTTAATCAAAAAACTTTTTACTTTGGCTAAAAATGGTGAGATTCCCTATACGCACGATATGTATTTAAAAGAATTTCAAATGCTCCCAAGCGAACAAAGAGGATTAGATTCATATAATTTCATTTTGCTTGATGAAGCACAAGATACAAATGAAGTTACTTTGGATATTTTTGAGGATAATAACTGCAAAAAAATCTTAGTAGGTGATACATTTCAAAATATCTATGGATTTAGAGGCACGACAATCAACGCACTTGAAGTTACAAATGCGACATACAACAAATGCTTAAATTATTCATTTCGTTGCAAACAAGAGATTTTAGATAAGGCTAGTTTCTTTATAAATAGATATGCAAATAAAAATATGCGTTTTATCTCTGCATATAATCCAAATCAACACAAAAAGACAGAAGCATTCATTACGCGCACAAACGCAGGTATTATTGATAAGATAGCTGAAATCATAGCAAATAAAGAAATGCGCAATTTTAAAATCATAAAAAATCCAGATTCGATATTTGCCTCAAGTATTGATTGCTTTTATTTTAAAAATGGCATTATAGATAAAATAAGCCCTGAATCTAAATGGTTTCTTAATTTTGTTGATATAAAAACACTAAAAGAACACGCTAAAAAAGGCAACGATATAGAAACTTGCAATGCCATTGAATTAGTAGATAAATATGGAAGTAAAATATTTGATTTTTTAGAAAAGGCTAAGTCTATGTATAATGCCACTAATTTTGACATTGAGCTAACAAATGCACATATATCAAAAGGAAAAGAATGGGATATTGTTACGCTCCATAAAGATTTTGCGGATTTATATGATTTGCAACAGCGTTTATCACTTGCTGAATGGCAAGAAAATAATGAAAAAAGTGCCAAAAATATCATAAATTTAAAAGTAGCTAAAGCGCAACTTATAAAATTCCTAAAAGAAGAAGTGAATCTTTATTATGTCGCAATCACAAGAGCAAAAGAGATTCTTATAGACAATACGCCAAACAATACAGAATGGGAATCTTATATTAAAAGTAGCATACAAACAAATCAAATAAGCATAATTCAAAATGTTAATTTAGATTCAAATACATCTAAAGGTAGTTCTCAAAACAATAAAATATACTTTAGCATAGATGATAGGCAAATATTGCAAGAAAAATTAACTTTCTTTTTTAATTCAAGCCATAGCTTTAAAAAGAATCAAGAAAGTTGGCTTAGCAATGGTTGCGTATTTATCCAAAAAATTGAAGCATTATTGTCGAATTACTACTATGTTGAGGGCAAATTTGATTCGAGCAAATGGGGTTCTTACATAGTATTTATGCGCAGAGATATGAGGCGCAATTTTAATGTAAAAACAAGGTGGGGTGTTTATTGTAGAGTTCATTTTAGCCCAAATGCTCCGCAGGATAGTAAAATAGAAGTAAGTTTAAATTTTTCTGGGATAAATAAATATAATTGCAATGCCTTGCAACAAATGCAATCTTACAACGAATCCAATAAAAACATTAGCTTTTTTGCCTATCCAAATTATAATATGGATTTAGTCATAGATAAATTACAGCGCGATTTGAATTATTTTTTAGAGATTCCACTTAGTGAATTACAACCTTTGAGATAATTCATAGCGATTCTATTGATAATTTTTTTAAATCTTAAGCAAAAAATTGCATTTATTCTGTGCTATAATGCGCTTTTTATTTTACAAAAGGGGCGTTGCATTGAAAGGACGAGTAGGCATTTTCAAAAGGATTTTTGGGCGATTCGTGGAGATAAAAAACGCATTTTGCAAAGTTTTGGGGCGTATAAAACAGCGAATCTTAGATTTTTTATCATTTTTTAGCAATGTAGAGACTTACGCCGCTTCGCTTAGCTTTTATACGCTATCTGCCATCGTGCCTGTCATCATTGTGATTTTGTCCACGCTCTCATCGATACCAAACTTTCAAAGCCAAATGGAGGAAGTCAAAGGCATAATCCTATCAAACATTTCCCCCGCAAACACGGAGGAAATCTCGCGCTATTTAGATGAATTTATGCAAAACTCGCAATCGCTAGGAATGAGCGCGTTAATCTATGCCATCTTTGCCTCAATACTATTTTTCCGCAACTTAGAGGACATTAGCGTAAAAGTCTTTGAATCCAAAAAGCGCGGATTTTTTGACGCGCTAGTGGTGTATTGGGCGTTGATGACGCTCTCACCCATAGGAATCGGCGTAAGCGTGTATTTCAGCAGTGAAGTGCAAAGTATCATC
>JBNMHH010000166.1:0-4807 GCA_050872665.1 Helicobacteraceae bacterium | reverse complement strand
TTCCTCCACCGTTACGCGCAATTCCTCGCTTTGCTTGATTTGCAAGTCAAAAAGGCGAGTGCGAGTGTCTTTTATATTTGTGATAAGCGTTTGGGTTTTTTGCGCTAGGACTTGCTTTTGCGCCGAATCGGCGGAGTTTTTCTCCACATCTTTCCACGCATTGAAATATTCCTCAATGTCATTATAAATGCCCACACCATCGACTTCGGGGAAAAACGCACTCGCCTCGCGCAAAGTGGTAAATTCCGTATCGTAAAATTGCGCATCACTTGCCGCCTTGCGATAGCGCGAAAATGTAAATTCATCGTGGATTCGCTGAATCGTCTCAATATCCACGCCCCGCCCCAAATTATATTTTTGAAAATAAAGTGGCTTTTCAGGTGCGACAATCACGCGCTGACGGGAATAAAACTCATCACTTGCATTTGCGATATTATTGCCCGTTACATCAACCATAAGTTGATGCGCATTTAGCCCTGTGCTTGAAGTGTGGAGTGATGATAAGATTCCGCCCATTTTTCGCTCCTAATTTAGATTCGCTTTTAAGATTCGCATATTTTACGCCTCGATACTTTCTGCAAAATCCACTTTTGCAAAAGATTTGTTGCTATATCCCACCTTTTGGCTAGGAATCATCGTGTTTATCAGCGAATTATAAAACTCGCTCACCGCAATGACGCTTTTTGCATAACGCTTATTTAAATCCCGCAGACGCATTAGATTCGACTGCATTTTATATACAATTTCCTTAGCCTCCGTATCTAGCAATTCCTCAACTTTTTTATTTGGGTGCGCTTCAAGCAATTTTCTCATTTCTGCGTCTGCGCTTGATTTATTTGCCTTAAAGGATTCGATTAGATGATTTTTGGTTTCCAAGCGCGAAAAAATCGCCTCGTGATTTGCCACTTTAATATCAGCAATGTCTAAAAGGTTGATTTCAATGAGGGATATTAAATCATCGTTTGTGTTTTTTAGAAAAGTGTGTAACATAATCGCGCCTTTAGATAAATTCGCGGATTCGCCCACCACGAATCCAAGCGAATCTCTTAATCTATCGTGGCGAATCCTTATAAACCCGAATGTCTAAAAGCAAATCCTGTGCCATTTTATCGGCGGTTTTGTTAATGTCAATCTTATATGTGCCATTATCGATTTGCTCTCTTATGTCGCTAACTTTATCTGCCTCTGCGACTTGCTCCGCCTTTGAATCTTGCGGGATTGGCGCATTATCTGCGACTTTATCTTTGTCATTTACTTTTTTATTATCGTTTTGTGAGTTTAGTGCCACTTGAGATGGAAAGGGTGAGTTCCTAACTATCATCGCTACTCTCCTAGTATTTTAGAAAATTTTTAGTGATTTTTAATCGGGGTTAAAATCGGCAAAAATATTAGCGTTTTTAATTTTTCAAACTAAAATTTTGCCCTAAAGATTCGCTAACGGATTCGCCTTAAGAGATTCGCCAAAAATTATTTAAATGACTTTGAAATATCTTTTAGGAATCGTCCCATTTCATCGTAGCGATATTCCTTTGTTGCGCCGTCAAATAGGCTCATATCCGCGCTTATGTAATTATGCAAATGCGCGATTAAAAAAACCATTCCATAAAGAAAGATTATAAACGCTGTGCTGGGGAAAATCCAATCTTTCATACGCACTCTCCAAAAATAATTTTTGTATTATAGTGAAATATCGTTTGATTTTATTGTATAATTTCGATTTTTATCTAAAAATTTAGGCGAGGCATTGTGATGAAAACTCTACTTAAAAGCGCGGCTGTGGCACTAACTTGCAGTGCGGTGGCATTTGGCGCGACAAGCAAAAGCGACATTTGGGGCAATGGGCAGACATTTTTAAAATTCTTAGAAAACAATAATATCCCATCATCGGTGTATTGGAATCTCCACGCAGAGGACAAAGAGCTAACCGCTGAGATTTACGCTGGAGTGCGATATTACACGCTAGAGGATAACGGAATGCTACTCCAAGCACTAATCCCGCTAAATGATGAAATGCAAATTCACTTATACCGCGAGGGCGTGGATTACAAGGTGGATTTTATTCCCGTGAAATATTTTAAATCAAACGCGCAAATCGCAATCTCTATCCAAAAATCCCCATACCAAGACTTATACGAGCTTACAGGCGATACGAATCTATCTAACGAATTTGTAAATATCTACAAAAATTCGCTTGATTTTTCGCGTAGCGTGTTGCGTGATGATAAATTAGCACTGATTTATGACTACAAATACCGCTTGGGACGAGGATTCGGTAGCCCTGATATAAAAGCTGCTTTGATTGAGACGAATCGCAAACCCAATTTTCTTTTCGCCCACACAAATGGCAAATATTATGATGAAAAAGGCAATGAAATGCAGGGCTTTTTGCTAAATATGCCCGTATTTGGAGCGCGAATCTCATCGCGCTTTTCGCTAAATCGCAAACACCCCATTTTAAAAGTCCGCCGTCCGCATTATGGAATCGACTATGCTGCACCCAAAGGCACGGCAGTTCGCGCTGCTGCTGGGGGTAAAGTCATCTTTGCAGGGAGTAAAAGTGGCTATGGCAAGGTTGTGGAAGTGATTCACGATAATGGCTTAAAGACGCTGTATGCGCACCTCCATAGTTATAGTGTGAAAAAAGGACAGCGCGTGAAAAGCGGACAAAAAATCGCACAAGTCGGCAATAGTGGCTTAAGCACGGGACCGCACTTACATTTTGGGCTTTATAAAAATAATCGCCCCATTAACCCGAATCTAAGCATTAAAACCACCAAAAGCGTCTTAGGCAAAGAGGAAAAGGCGGAATTTTTGACACTCGCCAAAAGCTATGAGGAGCAAATCAAAGTCGCTATTATGAATAATTTTAGTGGTGAAGCCCCCAGCTATTTTGCCAAAAATGAGAGCGATTCGACTATAAAGTGAAATGGTAGATAAAAATAGCATAGAATTACGCAAATGTGAGGATTCAAAATATATCCAAGTTTGCGAAATGCACTATATTGAAAACGGACGCCAAAAACGCTGGGAAGTCGTCCAAAGCAATGATAGCGTCTCAATCCTACTAAACAACACGCAATCCAAAAACCTAATCATCGTTCGCCAATTCCGCCCCGCCGTATTTTTACGCAATAATGACGGCTATATGTTTGAATTATGCGCAGGACTTGTGGATAAAGAGGGTAAAAGTTTAGAGCAAATCGCTAAAGAGGAAGTGCTAGAGGAATGCGGATACGAGGCGAAATCGCTACAAAAAATCGGCGAATTTTACTCATCTGTGGGAACAAGCGGAAGTAGGCAGAGCGTATTTTACGCGGAAGTGTGCGATTCGGATAAAAAAACAAGCGGTGGTGGAATCGATGATGAATTTATAGAAATCATTGAGATTCCCCACAAAGAGGCGCAGTCGTTTTTAAAGACGCCCAATATCACGCCCTCGCTGGGATTTGCGTTTATGTGGTTTATCAATAATAAAGGACATTAGATGAAAAAAATATTTTTAGTGATTTGTGCCATTATTTTTGGCGCATTTTTTGTCGCGTGTGATGAAAATAGCGAGGATTCAAAGCCCAAAAAAGCGAGTTATTCGCTAGTTAGCCTTAAATCAAACAAAATCACATTTAATCAAAAAGAGGACGCCCTATCCACAAACTACAATAAGCCTTATTTGCTTGTTTTCCTAAGCTCGTGGTGTGATTATTGCCTAGGACAGGCGCAGCATATCGCAAATATCAATGCAGAATTTGGCGACAAGCTAAATATTTATGGCGTTTTTGTGGATAAGGACGAGGAAATAGATAAGCTAAAAAAATTCGTAGAAGATTCAGGTAGCAAATTTGAGTGGTTTTATAAGGGAGATATTGCCAAGTTAGTGGAAAATTATGAGATTCAAACCTTTCCATTTATGCTTTTATATGACAAAAATGGCAATCTAAAAATGAGCTACGATGGGCTTACGCCAGAGGAAATGATAGCATTTGACATAAAGCGCGTTTTGGGAGAATAAGCAAATGTTTTCATTTTTTAAAAAAATCGCCGAATCGAGGTTGAGTGGCGAATCAAAGGGCGAATCAGCTAAATTAAGTGCCGATTCAAACGCCACCATTGCCAAAGATTTGCTCGAAGAGCGACTAATTGAGTGCGATGTTGAGTATGAGATTATCGAAAATATTTTAGAAACACTTGGCAATAAAGTCAAAAAAGAGCAATTAGAGGCGATTTTTCACACGCTTTTAAGCGAAGCAAAGCCAATGCGAGAGATTCACCAAAAACCGCTAGTGCATTTAATCATCGGCGTAAATGGTGCGGGGAAAACCACCACCATTGCCAAACTTGGCGCGATTCACAAAGCAAAAGGGCAAAAAGTCATCTTTGGCGCGGGAGATACATTTCGCGCTGCCGCTGTGGAGCAACTTTGCGCGTGGGGCAAACGGCTTGAGATTCAATGCGTTAGCTCCAAATTTGGCGCAGACCCTGCGGCGGTAGCTTACGATAGCATTAGCGCGGCAAAGTCAAGGGGCGCAGATGTCGCATTTATCGATACTGCAGGGCGTTTAGAAAACAAAATCAACTTGCAAAATGAGCTTAAAAAAATCGCAAACACCTGCCAAAAAGGCATTGGCGATTTTTACAAAATCTTAATTTTAGACGGCACACAAGGCACAAGCGCAATCAATCAAGCAAAGGCATTCAACGAAATTTTGGCACTTGATGGCATAATCATCACCAAAATGGATGGCTCAAGCAAGGGCGGGTGCATTGTTAGCATTGCAAAAAGTCTAAAATTGCCCATTTTATTTGTAGGCAC
>JBNMHH010000165.1:0-4879 GCA_050872665.1 Helicobacteraceae bacterium | reverse complement strand
TTTGACTAGCTCATTAAAGACGCTTAGGGCTTCGCTTTTGCGCCCCAAATTCTTAAGCGAGAAAAATAGCATTTGCCCAGCACTAAGTTTTTGCGCTTTATCTTTTGTGAGGCTCATCACATCGCGACTTGCGCTTGAGGCACGATTATAATCATTTAGTGCGTAATTAACCCGCGCTTCGTTGTATAGCCACGCGATTCGGTTTTCGCCTTTGGCATTTGGGAGCATTTCGCCACTTAAAATCTTTGCATCATTGAATAATGACGCGTTGTATAGGCATTCAAAGACTTCTTTTGCGTTGTTTGTAATTACGCGCGATTCGTTGTAATAAAAAATCATCTCCGCGCAATCCTTGCTATTTTCCACAATCGCAATGTAGGCGTTTTTCACAATCTCGCTATTTTCTTCTAAATGTGGCTTTAGCTCCAAAACTTCCTTGTTTCGTCCCAAAGCCAAAAGATTTTGCGCCTTTTTTTGATATGCCAATTTAGCATTATCGCTATCTGGGTAGGTGGCGATTATGTAGTCATATTGGGCGATTTGCTTTTCCATATCGCCCTCATCAAGCAAAAATAGCAAATTATCGCTTTTCTTTTTAATGCTTGGAATTTCATCGGATTCGTCTGCATAAAGGCGCATAAACTCGCTATACACGCGATAAGCATCGCTAGGCATATTTGCTAACTCATACCACGAGCCGACATTTAGCATTAGCTTTTCTTTAAAGGCGTCATTGTCTAACTTTTTAAGCGTGGATTCACCAGCTTTTGCGCTTAAATTATAAAGCCCATTTTCCGCCCACAGCGCGAATTGATTGGGGCTTGTGTCAATATGCTCGATAAAATAATTTGGATTCGCGCTTACAACCTTACTGATGAGATTTTCCGCACCTTTTTTATCGTCATTTTTCAACGCCCATTGCGCCCAATCAAGCGCGACAAAAGACGCCGTATCCAAATCTTTCGCGCTTTCATAAGCCCTAGCATAAAGTGTCGGTGGCTGACGCTTATCACCATTTGTAGCCAAATTATTCGCCATTCCCACAAGCGCGTATTGCGCGTATTTGGAATCCTCAAATTCCTCTAAGATTCGGTTGTAATAATAGCGCGATTCATTAAAAATGCGTAGTTTGGCGTAATTTTGGGCGATGATATAAAGCACCTCAGGGACATTTGTATCGGTGGGATATGATTTTATCCACGATTTTGCCAAGTTGATTGTATCATCTGGGATTTGGGAAGAGCGCGACATTGCGCGAATCTTATATAGCATCGAATCCCGCGCAAAAATGCTATTAGGATAATTGCTTAAAATATTATCCGCCACAGCGATAGTCTCCGCGTCCTTTTTGCCTATATAATATCCGCGCAAGTTTAAAAACGCATTCAAATCTGCGCCTTCCTCAAACTCAAGCGGACTTGCGTCAATATTTAGCTCACTAATGCTTGGAAGCGCGGAGTTTGGGATATGGATAGGGAAATTTAGCCCATTGTAAGAGTTGTTTGACAAAAAAGGAATCTCACTCTCAAAGCCCACGATTTGCCACACACGCGAGATTTGTGGGCGTTCTTTAGGAAGTGCGATTTCGCCTTTTAAATCAAAGGCATTTGCAAAAAGGCGCATTTTTTGATTCGCACGGATAAAGAGATGAAATTTACGATTTTTGATTTCGGTGTAAATATCAAAAAATTCCAAGCTCTGCTTGGGGAAACTCGCGCTTGGGGCTTTGTCGATTCGGCATTCAATTAGCACGACATTATCATTTATATCACGGCTCTCCACGCAAGGGAAGGGCGAATCGTATTTTAGCGTTAGAATCGTGAATCGCTTATTTTTCTCTATGCCATAGTCGATTTCAAGATTCAAAGCCCCAAGATTCAAGCAAAAAAGACTCGCCCAAAAGGCAAAAAGCGCAAATATTATCCTAAAAATGCTACACCTCTAAAACCCAAGATATTGCCACAAATGAGCAAGTATTATTCCTAAAAATGCTATTGCGCCCACACACGCGATAAATGCGATGACGATGATTGCGATTACAGACGCACTAGCATTTTGCGTATAAAAATCCGCGCTAACATTTAGTGGCTCTTTTAAAAACATAAAAACAATTAGCTTCATATAGTAATAAATCGCAATGCCACTATTTAGCAATAAAATTAGCGCAAGGATAATGTGTCCGCTGTTGATTGCGCTTGAAATCACAAAGATTTTGCCCCAAAATAACCCAAAAGGCGGGATTCCGCCCAAAGATAACATAAATACCGCAAAGCTCACAGCAAGTAAAGGTGCAGTTTTGATTAGTCCGCTAAATTTCGAGTAGGGCGAATCAAAACGCGAATCTAGCGTGTTTGTCTTGCTGTGCGTTAGCCAAAGCAACCCAAACGCGCCCAAATTGCTAAATAAAAACAAAATCCAATACAAAAATAACGCCACTATGCTCTCCCCGCTTCCCACATAAATACACGCTAAGCCAAATCCAGCCTGAGAAATGGAGCTGTAAGCTAACATTCGTTGCACATCGTTTTGGGTTAGGGCGATGATATTTGGAATGGTGGTGGTTAAAAGGACGATGATAAAAAGCACAATTTTTGGGAATAAAGATGCCGATTCAAACTCGACAAATCCCGTAAATACGCGCAGTGCGACAATAAAAGCCGCGATTTTGGTGGCAATCGACATATAAAAGGCAAGTGGCGGATTTGAGCCTTCATAAATATCTGGCACCCACGAGTGAAATGGGAAAAACGATAGCTTGAATCCCACCGCGCCAAGCAAAAATATAAAGCCCAGCATTAGCAAATATTTATTGCCATTTGTGGCGGTTAGATATGACAAAAATCCGCCACTATCGCCTAACGCCGCAATACTTGCTAATTTTATCACCAAATCGCCGATTTCTAAACTTCCCACACTTGCATAAATAAAGACTAATCCAAATGCGAAAAATCCGCTTCCCACCGCGCCTAGCGTAAAATATTTTATGGCGGCTTCTAAGCCTTTGTCCGTTTTGCTTAGTGCGATTAGCGCGTAAAGTGCCAAAGAACTCGCCTCTAGCCCTAAAAATATGACGATTAGATTCGTGCTTGAGACCATAAACTGATAACCGCCAATCATAAACAAAAACAGCGCGTAGTATTCGGCGCATTCAAATTCTTTGTAAGCGTTTTTGCTAAGACTTAAAAACACAAATAAAATGGAGGTTACTAAAATAATGATTTGCGCATTCAGGGCGAATCCGTCATTTTTGATAAATCCGAAAAATCCCACAGAGCCTAAAAATGAGCTATTTTCATAAAACACACTCGCAAGGCTTAAAATCAAAATCATCGCGCATAAACTCGCATAAAGTCCGCGATAAAATCGCCCTACGATTAAGTCAATGGCTAAGATGCCAAGTGCGCCTAGTAGCACGATAATCATAGGCGTTATGCTAAAGATATTTAGCGTGGCAAAGTCTATGCTCATAATTGCACCTCCCCATTGATGATTCGCGATAAATCGCTTGAATCTTGCGAATCTTGTGGTGAATCGCTTAAATCGCCCGAATCTTGTGGTGAATCGCTTGAATCTTGCAAAATCATCGAATCGCCCAAATCCACAAATCCCGCATTTATGCTACGCAAAAATTCTCTATTTTCCTCTAACACGGATTTTTTTATCATAAATGCCACCAAATTTTGCACGGATAAATCGATTTTTTCTAAAATGGGTTTGGGATAGATTCCTAGCCAAATCACTACGATTACTAGCGGAATTACAGCGCAGGATTCGCGTAAATTTATGTCGCTAAGATTCGCATTATGTGGCTTTAAGTCGTTTAAAAAAACATTGCGAAACAAATTTAGCATATAAATCGCGCCCAAAATAATCCCACTTCCCGCAAGAAACGCATAAAATTTATTCACGCCAAAAAATCCTAGCAAACTTAAAAATTCGCCCACAAAGCCCATTGTAAGGGGCAACCCCACGCTTCCCATTAGCAAAATACTAAAAAGCAAAGTGTATTTTGGCATAACACGCGCAATCCCCCCATAATGCGCTATCATTTTGGTATGCGTCCTATCATAGAGGATTCCCACCATCATAAAAAGCGCACCGCTGATAATCCCGTGGCTTAGCATAAAAAACACACTTCCGCTTATGCCCTCCACATTTAGCGCAAAAGTCCCTAGCACAATCACGCCCATATGCGAAATAGAGCTATATGCGATGACTTGCTTCATATCATCTTGCGCAAATGCGATAAGCGCGGCGTAAATCACCATTATCACGCATAAAATGGCAATGGGGACGATAAAAGCGATACTTGCATCGGGGAAAAGTGGCAACGAAAAGCGCACAAACGCATAAGTCCCCATTTTTAGCAAAATCGCTGCCAAAATCACAGAGCCGACTGTGGGGGCTTGTCCGTGCGCGTAAGGTAGCCAAGTGTGGAGCGGAAACATAGGCACTTTGACGGCGATTCCCACAAAGAACGCCAAAAATAAGATTTTTTGATAATCTACGCCCATTTGCAAACTATACCAATCCAAAATATCAAAGCTCCAAGTGCCTTGCGTTGCGACATAGTAGGCGTAGGCAAAGTATAGGATTCCAAAAAGCATTACAAGCGAGGCGCAAAATGTGTAAAGAAAAAATTTGATTGAAGCATAGATTCGCTTTTCACTGCCCCACGCACCGATGATATAAAGCATCGGCACAAGGCTAATCTCCCAAAAAATATAAAATAAAATCATATTTAGCGACACAAACACGCCAATCATAATGCTTTCTAAAAATAAAAGCGCAATTAGAAAATTTTTCAAAGAGTTGACACTATGTAAGAAAATCACGCATAATAGCGTGATAAACGCGCTTAGCACAACCACAAATAGCG
>JBNMHH010000164.1:0-4911 GCA_050872665.1 Helicobacteraceae bacterium | reverse complement strand
ATCACGCTGAAAATCGCCTACCACAGCATATTTACGGCAATTTATGGCGCGAGTGTGGGTAAGATTTTGTGTAAGATTAAGATTATTAAAATTGACACACTAGATAAGCCAAACATTATCGAATCCATTTCGCGCTCAATGCTACGAATCCTAGCTGAATTATTGCTCTATATCCCGCTTTTAATCGCCTTTGCCGACCCGTTTCGCAGGGCTATGCACGATTTGCTTGTGAAAACCATCGTCATTGATGTGAGTGCGCCACAGGATTTTGATTACACAGATTCGAGCGATTTAGGATAAAAATGCGCTTTTTGTCCCTTATTTTGCTATGTTTTGCCCTGCTTTTTGCTGAGAGTGCGATAAGCGAGTTTGATAGAGAAAATAACCGCATTTTCGAGCTTTTCGCCGATAGCGTGGAGGCGGAGGATTATAAAATCGTAATCGCTAAGGGCAATGCGACTTTGGTAAGCCAAGATATTTACATTATGGCGGATTTTATTAAATACAATACCGAATCGCGCGAAGCCGAAGTGAGTGGCAATGTGCATCTCTACAAAGCAGGAAATCTCTATTTCAACACCCAAAGTGCGAAAGTGCGATTCAATGAAAAATATTATCTTTTATCGCCCATTTATGTGCAAGATAGCGAATCTGGCGTTTGGGTAAGCGCGAAAGTCGCAGAGGGCAAAGACAAAGAATATGAGTTTGATTCGCCTGTGGTGAGTGCGTGTGATATTGCCGACCCTGTGTGGCGAATCGAGGGAAGTTCTGGCACTTACAACCACGAACGCAATATCGTTAGCATTTGGAATCCGCGAATCTATATCAAAGATATTCCCATTTTTTGGCTGCCATATATGTTTTTATCAACCAAGCAAACCCGCGCCACAGGGCTTTTGTATCCGAGCTTTACGCAATCAACTTTAGAGGGATTTGTGTATTTACAGCCATTTTTTATCGCAACGCACGATTTTTGGGATATGACGCTAACGCCACAGATTCGCACTTCGCGCGGGTGGGGTGGCAATGCGGAGATTCGATTCATAGATGCCACGCAAAAAATGTTTTATTTCAACGCTGGATTTTTTTATAACTTTAATCGCTACATTCGCAATAATGACGCAAAAAACAAATACATTTATGGCTTTAACTTTAGCCACGAGAGGCGCGGAATCTTAAATGAAATTTTCGCTGATTATAATGACGGGCTATATTTGGACTTTCGCTTTATGAATGATTTGGATTATATTCGTTTGCAGGACGCTAGGAATCGCGACATTGAAAACCGAATCCAAACTTCCAAAGCAAACTTTTTTGGCACAAAAGGCGAACATTACGCTGGACTTTATTTTAAATATTTCTTAGATTTGCAAAGCCCCACAAACTCCAATACTTTGCATACTTTGCCGCATTTTCAATATCACAAGGCAATCTCACACGCTGGGCTTAAAAATCTCATTTATTCTATTGACTTTAACACCAAAAATATTATGCGCTATCAAGGCTTTGGCTATGTAGATAATAGCGTTCGTGTGCCTCTGTATTTTCACTTGCCGATTTTTGCGGAGTTTGCCACAATCGGGGCGAATCTCGCCGCAAACGCAGGAATCGTTACGCTAAATCGCACAAACCAAATCAACTCGCAACTAAATGGCAAGACAAGCACCTATTTTAGCGCGAATTATGGGCTGTTTTTAGCAAGTGATATTGCAAAACATTATGATAAATTTTTCCACGCCATAAATGTAAAAGCGGAATTTTCAGACGCACTTTATAAATACACCGATGATGACAATAATATTTTCACTCCCGCAAATGCGACTTCTGGCGTGATTCAAAGCACTTTTAGCGATGCGACAATCTTTAGCGAGACAAAGCCTTATGTGCGACTTAGCTTTTCGCAGTATTTTTTTGGAATGGAGGGCGAGGAGATTTTATATCATCGCATATTCCAAAATATTGACTTAACGCAAAAAGATATTTTGAAATACGAATCCTTGCGTAATGAAATAGGAATCACGCCCATTACGAATCTAACGCTTACAAACACGCTAAAATTTTCCTATCAACTTAAAAATTTAGAGGAGCTTTCCTTTGGGCTAAATTTTTCTTATGGATATTTTCGCACAAATATCACTTACTATCTCAAGCAAAAATTAGCCGACCAAGAAAAGCGCGTTTGTTCGCTATGGAATGACAGCACTTGCGTGGAGACTACGACAAATTTTTTGCGCGTGAAACTCTACCAAGACTTTAGCTACTTTACACTTTATGCTGACTTTGGATATGATTTTGGTAAAAAATATTTGCGCGATTGGACGCTTACGATTTCAAAAGATATTCGTTGCTTTGGTATCGGGCTAAAATTCGCCAATGAAATTACGCCCATTCTAACCACGCAAGGCTCAAGGGCAGTTACGAATCGCTATATTAGCTTAGATTTTAGATTCGTGCCTGTAACCTCAACGAGTTTGCGATATAGTTTTAGAGAGCAAATTGCGCAATAATTTTTTATAGGGGACAATATGATAGACAAACTTTACACGAAATTTGAAAATCGCGCCGATTCGCTAACCAAAATGCTAGACATTATCCCAAGTGGCGAGTTTAGCAAGGCAAATACGATTCTAATCGCCATTAGCCACGGCGGATTATATTTGGCATATCAAATCTCGCGGAGATTCGACTTGCCGCTAGATTTTCTTTTCACAGAGCCACTTTTTGCGCCCAAAAATAGCGAATGCGAAGTGGCAATCGTAAGTGAGAGTATGGATATTGCCATAAATGACGCATTAGTGGAATCTTTTGGTATAAGCTATGATTTTATCTACGGCGAGGCAAAAAGGCGTTATGATGAGGGAATCCTCCCAAATATCTACAAATACCGCAAAGGCGAAATGATGCGCTCACTAAACAAGCGCAATGTGATTTTGATTGACGATGGCATTGAAAGCGGACTTACGATGAGCGTGGCGATAAAGACTTGTGTCAAAAAAATGTGTAGCACGATTCGCATTGCTACGCCTGTGATTAGTAGCGATGCGAGAGAATTGCTAGAGACAAGCGTAGATGCGATTTATAGCTTTTACACGCCACAGCATTTCGTGGATACGGCGTATTATTATGATGATTTTGGAGGCGTGGATTCAGCCCTTGTGGTGGAAATGCTAAGCAAATCAATAAAAGGAGCAGACAATGGAAATAAATCTAAATAATGGCGAATCGCTAGTGATTGATGAGGTGGCGCGTCAAGCAAATGGCTCGTTGCTTTTGCGAAAAGAAAAGGCAGTGATTTTAGCAGCGGTAGCAATGGGAAATGAGCCAATCGAGGGCGATTTTGTCCCGCTAACGGTGCAATATATTGAAAAATCTTACGCAAATGGCAAAATCCCAAGCGGATTTATTAAGCGCGAGGGGAAGCCTAGCGAGTTTGAGATTCTAACCTCACGCCTTATTGATAGAAGCATTCGTCCGCTTTTTCCTAAAAATTTTCACTATCCTATTCAGGTGAGCGTTTTTGTGCTAAGCGCGGGAGATGAGGACTTGCAGGTTTTGGCACTAAATGCGGCATCTATCGCGCTATACATTTCAAATATCCCCATAACTCGCCCCATAAATGCGTTGCGAATCGGGCGAATCGATGATTCATTTGTGATAAATCCGCCCAATTTGGGCGATTCGGCAATAGATTTATTTGTATCTGGCGATGATGAAAATATCTTTATGATTGAGTTTAAAAGCACTTGCGGGGCTTTAAGCGAGGAAAAAATGCTTGAGGCGTTGAATCTGGCAAAAAATCATATCAAAGAAACTTCCGCGCTTTACGCAAATGCGTTAAAATCTTTTGTGAAAACGCCCTTGCACTTGGTAGATTCGCAAGAAAATGCAGACTTTAGTGCGGTGTATGAGAAAATCAGCGCGGATTATGGAAATGAAATACAAAATCTTTTGCTAACAATGGCAAAGAGTGAAAATGGCGTGGCTTTAGGGCAACTATGCGCGAAAATTGCTAATGAATGCGACTTTGATTCGTTGAGTGTGGAAAAATCGATTGCAAAAATTAAGAGAGATTTTATTCGTGGCAAAATCTTAAATGAGGGGATTCGCCTTGATGGGCGTGATTTGGACGCGATTCGCCCGATTTCGATTCAAACAAATATTTTGCCAAATGCGCACGGAAGCGCACTTTTCACGCGCGGAGAGACGCAGGTTTTGGCTATTTGCACCATAGGTAGCGAAAATGACGCCCAAACCATTGATAATCTCACAGCGCGTGGCAAAAATCGCTTTATGTTTCACTATAATTTTCCGTCCTTTTCCACAGGCGAGGCATATCCTATCGGCTCGGTGGGACGCAGAGAGCTAGGGCACGGCAATCTTGCCAAACGCGCACTCGAATCAAGCCTAAATTTCGGCGATTTGGAGTTGGATGAAAAAGCCATTCGCATAGTCTCCGAAGTGCTTGAAAGCAATGGTAGCTCATCAATGGCAAGTGTATGCGGGGGCAGTTTAAGCCTATATGCGGCGGGGTTATCGCCAAAATTTTTGGTGGCTGGAATCGCAATGGGGCTAATCAAAGAGGGCGAAAAATATGCGATTCTTACCGACATAGCAGGACTAGAGGACTTTGAGGGCGATATGGATTTTAAAGTCGCGGGGAATGCTAAGGGAATTACCGCGTTGCAAATGGATATAAAAATTAGCGACATTAGCGTGGAAATATTGCGTGATGCGTTGCAAAAAGCGCGTGTGGCAAGGTGTGAAATTTTGGGACTTTTAGAGGACGCGCGGACAAAAATTATCCTAAATGACAATCTCCCAAAAAGTGAAACTTTCTCCGTGCCACAGGCGAAAATCCCGCTTATCATCGGGCAAGGTGGCAAAAATATTAGGCAGATTATCGAGCGATTT
>JBNMHH010000163.1:0-4937 GCA_050872665.1 Helicobacteraceae bacterium | reverse complement strand
GATTGATAGTTCGCTACTAAATGCCAAAAATATCGATAATGAAATGCGTGATATTGATGGCATGTTAGTGCCCGGGGGCTTTGGAGAGAGGGGAATCGATGGCAAAATTTTAGCCATAAAATTCGCTAGAGAGAATAATATCCCATTTTTAGGCATTTGTTTGGGAATGCAACTAGCACTTATTGAATTTGCCAAAAATGTTTTGGGGCTTAAAAACGCCAATAGCACGGAGTTTGACAAGGATACAAAAGAGCCTATCATTTATCTAATCGAGGATTTCATCGACCAAAATGGCAAAAATCAATTTAGAACGCACAATTCCCCTATGGGCGGCACAATGCGACTTGGGCAATATCCTTGCAACCTTAAATCTAACACAAAGATTCACGCTGCTTATGGTAGTAGCGTCATTAAAGAGCGACACCGCCACCGCTATGAGGCAAATGTCAAATACCGCGATATTTTCGAGCAAAATGGGCTAATAATTAGTGGCGAATCTAATGGCTTAATTGAGACAATCGAGCTAAAAAATCACGCTTGGTTTGTCGCCGTGCAGTTTCACCCCGAATTTACTTCCAAATTGCAAAATCCAAGCCCTATCATTTTGGAGTTTATAAAGCAAGTTAAAAAGCTAAAAACGCGCTAAAATGGATAGCCTTAAAGCCAAAATCTTAACCATCTTTGAATCCCGCAATCTAAACGAGCTAGAATCCAAAAATATCCCCCACCCAAGCACTATGAGCGGTGTGGCGGAGGCTAGTGAAATTATCGTTAGCGCGATTGCCTTTAAAAAACGCATTGCCATAATCGGCGATTACGATGTCGATGGCGTGGCGAGTTCTTGCATAATGGAGATATTTTTCAAACAAATTGGCTATCAAAATTTTATCATCAAAATCCCCAATCGATTCGCCGATGGTTATGGAATCTCCACGCGTATGGTGCGAATCTACAATGCAGATATTTTTATCACCGTGGATAATGGCATTAGTGCCTTTGAAGTGGGCGAATATTGCGCGAGTGTGGGAAAAACGCTTATCATTACCGACCACCACAAGCCTTTAGTCGAAAACGGCGCAGAGATTTTGCCAAAGGCGCGAATCATTATCAACCCCAATCAGCGCAAATGCAACTTTTTACAAAAAGACATTTGCGGTGCGGTTGTAGCGTGGTATCTTTGCGCGGGAATTAAGATAGAATGCGAAAAGCGCGGGATTTTACGCGCCAAAAGCGTGGATTTGTTAGATTTCACGCCGTTTTTGGCACTTGCAATCATAAGCGACATTATGCCACTAACCTCGCTAAATCGCACACTTTATAAACTAGGACTAAAGCGTATAAATACCGCCAAAAAGGGCATTTTCGCGCTTTTAAGAGAGGAATTTGGAGAGCGATATAAAGATAGCGCGACAAAAATCATAGATTCACAAAGCCTAGCATTTTATATAACGCCCCTTTTAAACTCCGCAGGGCGCGTAAAAAACGCGAGATTAGCATTTAAATTTTTACACGCCAAAGATTTTAAAAACGCAAGGATTTTGCTAAACTTGTTAAAAGCCACAAACGAACGCCGAAAGCGCGTAACAAGCGAGGTTTTCGCGGAATCTTTAGAATGCGTTGTCGTGCGTGAAAACATCGCTTACGCCGTAGGCTCGTGGAATGAGGGCGTAGTAGGCATTGTGGCGGCGCGATTAGCCGAGCGATTTAACAAAAGCGCATTTTGTTTCAACACAAAGGACGGCGCATTAAAAGGCTCAGGACGCGCGGTGGGTGGCGTGAATCTCATCGCCTCATTGCAATGCGTGGGCGAATATTTGTTAGGATTCGGCGGACATAGCGGTGCGGTGGGCTTAAGCCTAAAAAAAGAGCGTTTGGAATCCTTTATAGACGCGCTTGAAAAATCGCTCATTTTTGAGGCGCAAGAGGCGCAAAATAGCACCATAGAGGCGAATCTAAATGAAATAAATATGGAGATTGTAGAAATTTTGGAATCTTTTGAACCTTATGGCAATGGCAATGAAAAAGTGGCTTTTATCTCAAATGCGGTGGTTAAAAATGCCAAAATTATCAAAGATTCGCACCAAAAATTGCAATTTAAGGGCGCGAATCTAAACGCGATTTTATTTAATAACACGCAAGATTTTGTA
Source organism: Helicobacteraceae bacterium (assembly GCA_050872665.1). Taxonomy (GTDB): domain Bacteria; phylum Campylobacterota; class Campylobacteria; order Campylobacterales; family Helicobacteraceae; genus NHYM01. The sequence goes on along the minus strand of JBNMHH010000163.1, from coordinate 2,790 downwards.
GGACAATCCGTGCGAATCACCTATCAAATAAAACGCGGATTTTTTAACGAAGTCGAAGCGACAATTTTAGAGATAAAGGGGGCGTTGAATTGAGAGATTATCCATTTAGTTTTGCGATAATGCTTAAGATTTTTAGGATTTTTGCGATTGTGATTCCAAGCGCGAATCTGCGCCGTAGTGTGCAAATCTTGCCATTTAAAATTTTCCGCCACGCGCATCAAATGATAGATTCAAACAGCGTAATAAAATCAGATATGTTTATAAGCGTAGGCGAAGCGTGCAGACCCGCCTTGCACCTGCGCGAATATGGTTTGAGAAAATTTTCAAGCCCACTTGATTGGATGATGAGTTACTCGCTAGATGAGGCGCATAGGTGCTTTAGCGTAGGATTTAGCGACTTTTTTGCTGAGTGTTATGATAATGGTGGCGTTGTTGGCAAAGAGCGTAATGTAGTGTCAATTAGCAATGCTGGAATGATAAGTATCCACGCATTTCCTAAAAATATCGCGTTAGATGAGTTTTTACCGACTTTTAGGGCACAAAATAAAAGGCGATTTTTGCGAATGAAAAATAAAATTTTGACTTCGCAAAGTGTGGCTTTTGTAAGCGCAAGAGCAGTTAGTGTAGATAAAATAGCGGACTTTGGGCGTAAAATGCAAACGCTCTTTGCAAATTGGGGGGGGGAATCGCAACAAAATTTAATCATCATAAATATCCGCCACAACGATAATTTAGCCTCCACGCGGATTGAAAAGCAAATTTATAAGATTAGTGATTCATTTCAAATCATTGAATTTCATTGCAATAATAAAAGTTTAAGTGGCAAAAGACCTCATCTAGGCAACACCCTAGCGTGGCATAGGATAATGTGTCAATTAGCGATAAACAAAGAAAATTAAGCAAATTTTATTAAAATTGTGGCTATTTTTTGTTGTGAGGTGGATTTTTTTGAGAAAATTTTATGTGATATTTTTGGTGGCGTTTTTCGCGGGTTGCGCTGGGGAGCTCTCGCTAGAGGCGCAAAGGATTGTAATAGTGGGCGAAAAGCCAAGTGATTGCGCGTTTTTAGGCAACGAATCGGGGCAAATCGTGGATACTTCGGGCGCGATGAGCGATAGTGGATTTAAACAAAGCGCGGAAAACGACTTGCGGACAAAGTCGGCGAAATTAGGTGGCAACACGCTACGCATTTTAAAGGCGGAAAAAAGCTGGAATGATTCGTGGGGTGGGTATGAGTTTGTGATTAAGGGCGAAGTTTATAAATGTGCCAAAGATTTGGGTGAATCTGGCGAATCTATGGATTCAAGCGATTCGGACGCAAAAAATGCGGTGGATTCGGCTAAAGATTCGAGTGAATCTAACCAATAGATTTAACAATATATACCGCAAAAGCTCCGCAAGTTATAAGGGCTAACATAGCCACACATAGAGCAATTATTGTCATTTCATTTTCTCCAATTCATCTAATTTTCGTAAAAGATAGCGTAATAACAAAAACAAAAAAATCGTAATAACAATAATACCGCATATAGAGGCTATTATTTGAAGTTTGTTTATCGTATCAATGTTAATTACGATAAATGCAAAAATACCAAATAACGCCGTTAAAAAGGCTAATATGAGGCTTTTTGTCAGTTTTAATGAAAATTTTACCCGCTCTTTTTTACTCATAAACGCATTATAACATAAAAATTTAAATTGCCCTGCGTTGATTTTATAAATAAAGAGTGGATTGCTTCGATTTGGCATCGCCGAATCTCGCAATGACGAATTGGTGTGGATTGCTTCGATTTGCCAAAGGTAAGTCTCGCAATGACGAAATATTGCAGATTCGCACTAGATTTTAAGCCCATTACTGCCAAAATCTAGTGCGAATCTAAAGCCAATAAGCCTACTTATTTCCGCAGTCAAAGACTTGCGCGGATATGCGATAAGATATGGGCTTGGGATTTGTCGCGCCTTTGGGTAGATTGTTACAATCGGTGGTTTGCGTCCTAAAGCCCACGGTGGATTCGCACTCTGAAACTTCCCGCGTGATTGCTACCATTGCTCTTTTGCCCTTGCCTACGACATTGGAGGCTTCGTTGCGTAAGTCGTTGATTGCGCCCTCACGCACGGACTCTTTTGTCGCGCCACTTTTGCCTGTGGCATAATCTTTGCCCTCAACTTCGCCCAAAATCTTGCAATTATAGGGCGTATTTTTAGCCACCGTAATGCCTCTCGCTTGGGATTCGAGCTGTTTTGGCTGATAAGGTGGCAGTGATGAATCATCACCACCAAAAAAACTGCACCCATTGATAAATACCGCCAAAAGTGCGCCACTTACACTAAATTTGATGATTTTATTTAGCATTTATGCTCCTTTTAAAAATAAATTTAAGTCTAAAAAGACGAGCAAAATTATATTTACCCCCCCCCTTAAGAGATTCTTAAATGGGAAAGGATTCGTATGTTTTAAGGTTTTAACCTCATTTGGTAGATTAAAGTCTAGGGGTTAGGGGGATTCTACTTTTTGCAAAAGCAAAAAGTAGCAAAAACTTTTGCAAGGATTCGCACTTCGTGCGGATTTTATTTGTTTGGATTGCTTCGGCGTTTGCAACGCCTCGCAATGACGGAATATTTTAGATTTGTGTTTGATTCGTAGTTGATTCGTGTAACGAATCACAATCGAAGTAATGGCGGTGGTGCTTTGCATTATTTTGGCACAAAATGAGCGAAATAGGACTTGGGCGTCCATTGAGCGAAATTTTGTCGCCGAAATAACGCAAATGATTACCCCAGAACAAATTG
>JBNMHH010000162.1:0-4941 GCA_050872665.1 Helicobacteraceae bacterium | reverse complement strand
CTATGCGCTTTGGTGGTGCGTATTTTTGGCAGTTTATCGCGAGGGTGCGGAAACCGTGCTATTTTATCAAGCCTTACTATTTGATTCAAACACTTCGGCGGACTTTAGCGCGGTAATCGGCGGATTAGCCTTAGGGTGCGCAATTGTGGTGGCATTATACTTGCTAATCAAGCGCGGTGCGGTTAGGATTCCTATAAAGCTATTTTTCCAAGTAACTTCAATCATCATTTTCCTAATGTGCTTTAGCTTCACAGGCAAGGGCATAGGCGAACTAATCGAGGGCAAAATCCTAACGCCGACTTTGATTCCCTATCAATTTGACGCAATATCGTGGGCTGGGCTTTATCCCTACTATGAAAGCCTAGTCGCACAGCTAATCATTGTGATTCTTATCATAGGTGGCGTGATTGCCACAAATGCAATCAGCAAAAAATCACCAAAAACGGGAGGTGCAAATGCAAAAAACTAATCGTTTTTGAGTGATTTTAAATTTTAAAAAGAAAGGATAAACAATGTTTAAAAAAGTAGTTTTTGGATTGGCTTTAAGCTCGGCAGTCGTTTTTGCAGCGGAAGTGCCTATTGGTGAGAGCCAAGAGAAAAATGGTATGGAAATCGCGGCGGTTTATTTGCAACCTATCGAAATGGAGCCTAGAGGCATCGATTTGGCTGCGTCAAAAGCGGATATTCACCTAGAGGCGGATATTCACGCGACAAAAGGCAACAAAAATGGCTTTGCAGAGGGCGATTGGATTCCTTATTTGACTATCGCATATAAGATTACAAATTTGGATACAAAAAAGTCTAAAACAGGTAAATTTATGCCTATGGTCGCTGATGACGGCGCACACTACGGCGCGAATATCGCTATGGAAAAAGACGGATTCAAGGCTGGAAATTACGAATTAGTGTATTTGATTGAAAGCCCTGAAAAACAAGGATTCGGACGCCATGTCGATAAGGAAACAGGCGTGGGCAAGTGGTTTGAGCCGTTTAGTGTGAAATATACATTTAAGTATGTAGGTGCGCCTAAGTAAAAAGTGTGGCAATTTGTTCTGGGGTATGCGATTTCGCAGATTTTGGAATTTTCGGGGCTTCGCAGACACCAAGTCTAGCCTCAGCCCCAAAAATCCCAAAAAGCTACGAAAGCCATACCGCCATTACTTCGATGGTTGCTTCGAGCTGTCGCTCTCGCAAATCCTTGCGGATTGTGATTCGTGCTTTGCACGAATCAATTACGATTTTGGCGTAAATTTGCCATTCTCGTCATTGCGAGACGATTCGTAGAATTGCCGAAGCAATCCCATTCATTCGTCATACTGAGCGAAACAAAGTGAAGCGAAGTATCCACGAATCAAATGAGATTTTTGGATTCTTCGCTACGCTCAGAATGACGATAGATTGCCACGATTCGGCTAATCCTGAATCTCGCAATGACGGCAACGGCGATAAAATTTAATTTTTAGGAATGTGAATGTCTATTTATTTTGTGTATTTTTTTGCAATATTATTGCCACTTAGTTTTTTAGGCGCGGTTTTTTTGGATAGCGCGGATTCCACGCTTCAATCAAAATGCGGAAAAATCGCGCCTAAAAATCTCATCACTTCCATTATCGTAGGCGCAGTTTTTGCCTACATAGCGCACTTTATCGCCGCAAAAAATCTGCAAAATGATAGTCTCGTATTTACCACAAATATCATTTTGATACTTAGTATTTTCGCACTAATCGCACTTTATTTCGCCCCAAAAATCGCAAAGATTCCACTGCTAAAAGAGAGCGTTTTCGCGCTTATTACGCTTGGATTTTTTGTGCGATATTTAAATGAAAGCGTGGATTTTAAGCTCTTTGGCGCAGAGATTTTGGATTCACTTGCCATAAATTCCATTGCACTAACGATTCTTGCGCTAATTGCGTGTATTTTGGCATTTTATTTGGTGCGAATCCTAAAATACATTGCGCCAAAATTAGCCCTATCTTTTGGATTCGTAGTGGTGATTTTATCGCTAAATCCCATTGTGGCAGATATTTGCCTAGCCTTAGTGCGGAAAAATGCCCTGCCAAGCAATGAATCGCTCATTAGCTACATTGCCAAAAGTTTGTATTATAATTTTTTAAATCCATATATTTTTGTGGCGTTTGTGTTAATTTTGGGCGTTGTGAGTTTGAGTAAGATTCCGCGTGGGATTCACAAAAATGCCCTTTTTGATTTGGACTATCGCAAACAAAATGCCACCAAAAATTTCATCACGCAAAAATTTGTGCTAAATATCTGCCTTTGTATCGTAAGCGTGGGCATTTTGCTGTATTATGATTTATATGCTTCAAAGCCTGTGGTAATCGATAAACCTGTGGTTGTAGATGAGCCAAAGAGCGGGATTTTTGAGTTTAGCGCCGAAATGCTAAATGACAATAAACTCCATAGATTCGCCTATATCAACGATGAGGGCAAAGAGATTCGCTTCTTTTTGCTAAATAAATTTGAGGATAGAATCTCCCCTGCGGTGGCGTTTGATGCGTGTGCGCTGTGTGGCGATATGGGCTATATTAAAAAAGGTGGAGAGCTAATTTGTATCGCGTGTAATGTGCGGATTTTTCTGCCCTCTGTGGGGAAATTTGGCGGTTGCAATCCCATACCGCTGGACTTTACAAACGACAATGGCGTTATTAAAATTAAGCTAAGCGATGTGCTTGGCGGGGCGAATTACTTTAGCAAAGTCGTTAGCAAGGAAGTGATAGACCCTGTAAATGGCGCGAAATTGCTAAACACAGAGGCGATTTATCGCTATGAATTTAATGGGAAAACATATTTTTTTAGTTCGCAAGAAAATTACGAGGCATTCACAAAAGAGCCTGAAAAGTATGCGCCAAGCGAGACAAGCGCACTTTACATAATCCAAAAATATCATAGTGAGAGTTAAAAAATGACATTGCAAATCATTAGAAAATCTATTGGCGGGAGCAGGTTTCAAAAGATTTTAGCCCTTGTAACAATCATCGCAAGTTCGCTGTTAATTAGCTGTATGCTAAATATCACGCTAGGAATCGGCAATCAAATAGCCAAAGATTTGCGTAGCTATGGGAGCAATATTGTGGTGCTACCTAAGGGAGCGGTTTTGAGCGTGGAAGTGGGCGATGAGATTTACTCGCCCTTGCAAAGCGAGAGCTATTTGGAGGAATCTAAGTTGCACTTGATAAAGGAGATTTTTTGGCGCAATAATATAACCGCATTTGCGCCGTTTTTGGATTCAAAGGTTATTGTGGGCAATTCGTCTTTAGATAAGCATTCCGCTAGACTTCGGGCAAATTTCGGGCACTCACAGACTTCAAGTCTAGCTTTGCGCCCAAAATTTGCCGAAAACTACGAAAGCCATACCGAAAATCCTTCCGTTGTTTTGAATGATAAAAATGCCGAATCAGCGGACAAAACGCCACAAAGCGCGGTTTTCAGTGGCACATATTTTGATAAAATCATTGGCGTCCAAGATGAGCCAGAATTCAGCACGGGCATAAAAATGCTATATCACACTTGGAGCGTTGATGGCGAGTGGATTAGTGATGATTCGCTAGATTCGGTGCTTGTGGGAAGTGAGTTTGCAAAAATGGCAAATATTCAAAAAGGCGATATTTTAGAGCTAAATTCAGCCGAATCAAGCGCGAATCAAGCGCGAATCTATAAGGTAAAGGTAAGCGGAATCTTATCCAATAGTGGCGTTTATGACAATCGCATAGTAGGCTCTTTAGCACTAGCACAAAAATTGCTAGGCAAAGATAATATTTTCGCTCGTGCCGAAGTGTCCGCCTTTACGATTCCAGAAAACACCCTTAGCTACAAGGCTAGGCGCAATATAGATAGCCTAAATGCCGTAGAATTCGACACTTGGTATTGTAGCGCGTTTGCTAGTTCGATTGCCTACCAAATCGAGGAGGATTTCAAAGGCACAAGCGCGAAAGCGCAAATCAAAGTCAGCGATGCGGAAAGCTCCATAGTCCGCAAGATTCAAGGGCTTATGGGGGTTACTAGCATAATCTGCCTACTTGTCTCAAGCGTAGGCATAGGCGCACTTTTAAGCGCGGAATTCCAGCGCAGACGCAAGGAAATCGGGCTTATGAAAGTGCTAGGTGCTAGTATGTGGCAAATCTATGTGATTTTCGCGGGGGAATCCTGCGTCATAGCCATTTTTGGCGCAATCATTGGCTTTTTTGGCGGTGTGGGCGTGGCAGAGCTAATCTCTATAAGCATTTTTGCGCACACACTGCCGATTTCGTGGATTGCACTGCCTCTATCAATCGTATTTGCGCTGTTTATCTCACTTTTTGGCTCATTATTTTTGCTAAAAAATATCAACGCACTTCTACCCGCGCAAGTGCTTTACGGACGATAGGGAGGGCAAAAATGAATAATAAGTTTTTTTATAAAAGCATTTTAAATTCTCTGCGCGTGTCTTTTGCGCGTGTGGGCGTGATTGTGGTGTCGCTTTTTATCGGTGCGTGCGTAGCTAGTGCGTTTTTAAATATGTCGCTTGATATTGAATCAAAGCTATCAAATGAGCTAAAAGTCTATGGCGCAAATTTTATACTCTCCCCCGCGCACGGGCAAAATCACATAGATTCGCAAGTCTATGAAAGAAAAATCGCTGAAATTCCCAAAGATAAGCTAAAAGTTTCCGCGCCGTTTCTTTATGGTTCTTTTAGTTTGGGTAGCAACACGGCAATCGTGGCAGGTGTGGATTTTAGCGCGATTAAGGCGATTTCGCCTTTTATTGAAGTGCGTGAGGGGCATTTTGGCAATAGTGTGTTTGATGAAAACAGCGCATTTGTGGGCGTTAGCTTAGCAAAGGCATTTGAAATCAAATCAGGTAGCCAAATCACGCTGACTAATCCAAAGAGCCTAGATAGCGTGGATTTGGAGGTTAAGGGGATTATTTCGAGTGGAGATGAGATG
>JBNMHH010000161.1:0-4965 GCA_050872665.1 Helicobacteraceae bacterium | reverse complement strand
TTTAAATTCAGCTCGTCTCATTTTTTAAAATCCTTTCAAAACAAATACTTTAGCCCCACACTTGCGCTAATGTAGCTCTCCCCAATCTCGCGCTCAACGCCAAGTGTTGTAACGACAGATTTGGCAATCGTCATTTTATAGCCCACATTTGCCGTGATATTTAGCGTATTTTTGATAACCGCAAAATCCCCGCCTACAAGGAATTGCAAGTAGTTTTTATAGCCCTTGTATTTGGAAAATTCAAATTTTTCGCTATCGCCTACAAAGCTCATATTTAAGCCATTTGAGGCGTTTAACACAAACTGCTCGAATCGAATCTGCGCAAAAAGATAGTAGTATTTTTTCAAAAAGAGCCTATATTCCGCGCCCAAATCAAAGCTCATTTCAACGCTATGTTGCGAATCCACTGCGTGGGCGTATTTGCCACTCTCAGCATAACTTGGCGTGGTGGCGTAGTAGAGATTTAGTCCGCCAAAGGGCTTAAAAAACTGCGTTTTATAGACATTGAAAAGATAGCCATACTCGACATTTGCATTTAGCCCAAAGCTACTAAACTTCGCGCTTTGCGTGTTTCCAAGCATTTGCGTGGAGTATTCTGTTAGCGCGTAGTTGAGATTTAGCCCAAAGTCGATTTCATTATTTAGCAAAAATGCCCTGCCGTAGCCACCTACGCCGATATTATGCGCCTTGCTGACATTTGCGTAAGAGAGATTCGCGCCTATGATGAATCTATCGCCGATTTTGGTGTCATATCCTGCCACTAGCCCATAAGCGTTAGTTTTGATACCGCCAAAGTCGCCAAAAATCCCAAAAATCGAGGCGTAGAGATTGTTTTCGTAATCAAGTAGCTGATTGTATTTGAGTTTGGCGGCTTCGACTTCCGCCTTATGCTCTGCTCGTAAGTCTTCAAGCGTAAAAGTGCCGTTGTCATCGGTGGATTCGGCGTCCGAATCGCTAAAGTTTGCAAATCTTATAAGCGGATTTTTGGGCTTTTTAGCATTTAGTGAAAATCGATAATTTGGTTTCAGTATATCACTAAAAGCTAATTTTTTAGGCGTGGAATGCTTACTTAGGCGATTTAGCGTATTTAGCGAAGTGGCAAGGTTTAGGTGGGAATTTTTGGTGTGATTCGTAGCGATTGTCGCGTTGCTTTGCTGTAACTCTGTGGCGACACGCGCGGGATTTGAGATGATATTGGACAGCACCTCGCTACTATCAAGTCGCTTAAGCGCGTCAAGCTGATTGGTAGTCTCGCCCAGCGTTTGAAGTGCGGAGGCGGAAAGTAGCGTCCTTAAAGGCGCATTTGCGTTTTGAATCTCTGTGCTAATCACAATATAGCCGTCTTTGTAGGTTTTATTAAAAGTGAGATTCGTGGTATTTGCTGCTAAATTATTTTGCACATTGCTTGTGATTGTGAGTTGATTAAGATTCGTGGGGCTTGAATCACTACTCTTAATCACTTTATATTCCGCGCCAAAGACAAGTGGCACAAGCGAAAAATCCATATTTAGCGTGGATTGATTCGCGTTAGTGGATTGATTCGCGTTAATTGTTATATTATTTAGATTCAAACTCCCATTATTGCCGTTAATATAATTCACAATGCCACTACCCCACTGAAAACTTTGCGCGGTAATACTCCCGCCACTATACGCGGTAATACTCCCGCCGTTGTTATTTAGCAAGGTTGTGGCATTTAGGCTACCGCGAATCGCTTGAATCAACCCCGTATTTGTAAGATTCGCGCTTGTCAATGTTCCGCCCTCAATGCTAATAACGCTATTTGTGCCGTTTTGCGATTCGTTTTGCAGCGTATCAATTTTCGCATTCCCCAAAATAATAAGATTCGCCCCTTTATAATCTTTGGTTGTCGGCTTATCGTTTTCATCTTTATTTTGAATCTCACGCACTTTATTTGTAAAATCCGCCGAAGTAATCCCGCCATTTATGGAAAAATTCCCGCCCTCATTGGTAATCGCACCGCTTATCGTGCCACCGCTTAGCGTAAAATTGCCGTTATTTTTTAGCGTGTTTTCAATCGTCCCACCGCTCATATTAAAGCTACCGCTGATATTTTCCACACTGCCCTTTATCGTGCCGTCTTTTAGCGCAATCACACCATTGCCCTCATTTTTCAACACCTTGCCATTGACATTAAATTCCCCGCCATTTATCGTTAAATAGCCCGTGTTACTAAAGTCAATCTTTGAATCCACGCTTCCGCCACTCTCAAGTGTGAAAAATCCTCCTGCGTTTTGGGCGACTAAATTTATATTATATGTCTTATTGCTGTCGCCATCGCATTTATAGTTGTCGCTTTTATCATCGCACTTTATGGTTGCAGTTCCGCCGTTTATCGTTAAAGTGCCTTTGATTAGCGCAGTTGCCAAAAGCCCATTTGTAAATCCGCTCGTGGTTATCGTGGATTCAAGCGTCAATTTACTTGCGCTATTGGCGTAATAATTTCCAAAACTTTTGACATTTAAACTCGCCAAATCGCCACCACTATTTTTGATAGTAAGATTTGCGTGATTATTAAATGTCATATCATTGCTAAAATTGCCACCAAAATTATTAAAAGTGCCGTAGTGATTAAAAATCCCACCGCTAATCGTGCCACTGCCTGATAATGTGCCGTAGTTGTAGAGATTCGCGCTCGAATCTAGCTTAAGATTCGCGCCATTTTGCAAATCTAAAGTTCCGCTGTTGTAATTATATAAAGTTTTTTTGATAGCATTTGTGCCGTTGCTAATAGTTAGATTCGCGGTATTCACTAATTCTGTAATAGTATTTGTGCCACCTGAAATAGTCGCTATGCCTTTGGTGTTAGAAAAAGCGGTAATGGTATTTGTGCCACCGCTAATATTTAGATTCGCGGTATTCGATAAACTTGCGATATTATTCGTCCCGTTTGAAATAGTCGCCGTGCCGTTAGTATTATAAAAATATGTAATCTCATTTTTTGTCCCACCGCTAATATTAAGATTCGCGGTATTAGATAAAGTCGTAATATTATTTGTTCCGCCTTTAATTTCCGCCGTGCCACCGCTATTAGTAAGATATGAAATAGTATTTGTGCCGTTGCCACTAATATTTAGATTCGCAGTATTTGATAAATTTGTTATTGTGCTATTTCCGCCACTAAGATTCGCCGTCCCTTTATTTTCAAGTGTCCCCGCCGTTAGCGTCCCATTTGTTAGCGATAATTTTGCATTGTTATTGTTTCCCAAATGTCTAGCGGTGAATGTTCCACCGCTGATTTGTATGCCATTTGTGCTAGAGTTAGTAATCACATTGCTTGAAAATGAGCCACCACTGAGATTTAACTGTGCATTTGGTTGTATGTTAAATTCGCCACTATGTTTGCCCTCCGTATCATAATTGATATTCACGCTTCCGCCTGTAATTTGCAAAGCTGCAGTTGTATATAAATAAGTAATACTTGGCGCAAATGTTAGCGTAAGACTGCCACCGCTTACGCTTAAATTATTTCCACCATTTTTAGGACGCAAAGAACTAGCATTTCTTTCCACATAAAAAGAAACAGATTCACTTGTAACGCTATCGCATTGTATTTGATTGTCATTTTGCACACAATTTGCCGCCCATAGCGCGTTTGCGCTGATATAGATTCCAAGCGGAATCCATAGGGCTTTCACGCTTACTCGCTCCGTAAAGTCGCTAGTGGATTGATTTGCGCGGCTTTTTTGCTAGGGTAGAATGACGATAGCAAAACCACCACAATTCCACCTAAAATAATTAGCGTAAAATCTATCACGGATAAGTGCAAGGGCAGTTTTGAGCTACCATAGACATCGGCGGGGAGGGAGATTATGGGGAATGTCGATAATAAAAATAGCACGATTCCAGCCAAAATCACACCAAAGATGATTCCGCCAAAGCCAATCGCATTGCCTAGCCAAAAAAATGTCTTGCGAATGTCTTATTTACTCGCACCTAAGCTCAATAAAAGCGCAATCTCCCTGCGCCTAGTCATTATCACCATCATAAGCGAACTGATGATATTTAAAGACGCCATTATGATAATAAGCATTAGCACGATGAAAAGGGCGCGTTTTTCTAGCGCAATCGCGCTAAAAAAGTTGCCATTTTGTTGCCACCAGCCCACGATTCCCGCACCACTAGGAAGCGCGGATTTTAGCGCGTCAATATCGCTTGTGGGATTTGATGAGTAGATATGAATGCCGTCATACACGCGCGAATCCACCCCGCGAATCTTTTGCAACTCGCTAATGTCAATATACATATAGCCCTCATCATAGGCATTTAGCCCCGAGCTAAAGACGCCATCAAGCGAAAATCGGCGCATTTGCGGAGTTAGCGCAATGCCAGTGGCTTGAAGTTGTGTGAAAATAATCGTTACTTTCGAGCCAATCCCCACAGGCGCAGAGTTTAGCGTGGAATTGAGCGTGGCGTTTCTAATGGCTCGTTCGCCCAAAATAATGGTGCTTTTGGTAAATGGCAAATTTTCGTTTTTCTCGCGCAGGACTTTGTTTATCGCCATTTCACGCTCCCAGTCAATGCCAAAAATAAGCCCAGCATTTAGGTTGCTACCTAACTTTGCCGCGCCTTGTGAGCGCAGATATGGGCTAAACTTCAAATGCGGAAATTTGGACTCTAAATCCACCAAAAGCGCGGAATCTACGGCGTTTCGTTGCGTGGCAAAAATCGTTAGCGGATAATTCATCACAAAAAGTCGCTCCTCAAAATGGCGAATCATACCCTCCATAATCGCCATAGCCACAATTAGCACCATAATCCCCACACCCACGCCCAAAAACGCCAAAATCGCGGTAATGGAAATAAATGGTTGCGTTTTGTCAAATCGCAAATATTTGGAAACTAGGAATCTAAAAAGCAAGGTTTAGCCTTTGTGGAAGATTGTGTGTTTTTAAAAATGTCATTGCAAGATTTGGCAACGCCGATTCGTGGCAATCTATATTA
>JBNMHH010000160.1:0-4970 GCA_050872665.1 Helicobacteraceae bacterium | reverse complement strand
GCTCGGTCCCACAGGTAGCGGAAAAACGCTTATGGCGCAGACTTTCGCTAGATTTTTAGATGTGCCGATTGCCATTTCTGATGCCACGAGTTTGACACAGGCTGGATATGTGGGCGAAGATGTGGAAAATATCATTACAAGGCTTCATCAAGCGGCGGATTATGACATTGAGCGCACACAAAAGGGCATAATTTTCATTGATGAGATTGATAAAATCGCGCGAGTGAGTGAAAATCGCTCCATTACACGCGATGTTAGTGGCGAGGGTGTGCAACAAGCATTACTAAAGATTATCGAGGGTAGCTTAGTAAATACCTCCCCGCAGGGCGGACGCAAACACCCGCACCAAGAGTTTGTGCCAATCAACACAGAGGATATTTTATTTATCTGCGGTGGCGCGTTTGATGGGCTAAATGACATTATCAAACGCCGTTTGGGTAGCAATATGTTAGGATTTAACACCGAGAAAAAGGCGATTAACAATGACGAAAATTATTTCCACTTGGTAGATTCGAGCGATTTGATGAGCTATGGGATGATTCCTGAGCTAATTGGGCGACTCCACATTGTCGCTACGCTTGATGAAATAAACGAGGAGGCAATGCTAAATATTTTGCTAAAGCCCAAAAACTCGCTCATTCGCCAATATCAAAAGATTTTTGCGTTAGATAATGTCGCGCTTGAATTTGAGGAAAAGGCACTGCGCCTTATCGCGCAAAAAGCTATCGAGCGAAAAACGGGTGCTAGGGCGTTACGCGCGATTATGGAAGGGCTAATGGTAGATTTAATGTTTGATATTAAGGATTATGCAAACGCGAAATTAGTCATCACAAGCGATTTTGTCGCTGGAAAATCCGCACCGCTAGTGATTAAAAACAAAAGCAAAAAGAAAATTATATAAAAGGAGAGAGATGATTTTAGATAGTATTATAGGTCTATTTTCGCAGGACATTGCGATAGACTTGGGGACGGCAAATACGGTGGTTTTGGTGCGAGGGCAAGGCATAGTCATAAATGAGCCTAGCATTGTCGCCGTGCAGAATAACAAATACGGGCGAAGCAAAGTCCTAGCAGTCGGTAGAGAGGCAAAGGAAATGATGGGCAAAACGCCCGATGGAATCGATGCGATTCGCCCTATGAGGAATGGCGTGATTGCGGATTTTGATATGACAGAGCGAATGATTCGCTACTTTATTGAAAAGACGCACAACCGCAAGAAATTCATTCGTCCGCGAATCGTAGTCTGTGTGCCTTACGGGCTTACAGGCGTGGAGCGAAAGGCGGTTAAAGAGTCTGCGGCTAGTGCGGGAGCGCGTGAAGTCTATCTTATCGAAGAGCCAATGGCAGCGGCAATCGGCGCGGGACTGCCTATCAAAGACCCGCAAGGTAGCCTAGTCATCGATATAGGCGGTGGGACTACAGAAATTGGCGTGGTGAGCTTAGGCGGACTTGTGATTAGCAAGTCGATTCGTGTGGCAGGGGACAAAATGGACGAAGCAATAGTTGATTATGTCCGCAAGAAATACAATCTTTTGATTGGCGAACGCACAGGGGAAGAAATCAAGCTAAAAATCGGTTGCGCCTATCCACTAGAGCAAACGCTAACTATGCAAGTCAAAGGGCGAGACCAAGTAAGTGGGCTACTAAACACTATCGAGCTAACCAGCGAGGATATACGAGATGCCATAAAAGAGCCACTGCGCGATATTGTCGATGTGCTAAAATCCGTGCTTGAAGTTATGCCACCTGATTTATCGGGCGATATTGTGGAAAATGGTGTTGTGCTTACAGGTGGCGGAGCTTTGATTCGTGGGTTAGATAAATATCTAAGCGAAACCGTTAAACTGCCCGTTTATGTCGCTGATGAGCCACTTTTGAGTGTGGCAAAAGGCACAGGCAAGGTGCTAGAAGAAGACACATTCTTAAATCAGCTAATCTACGAAGAATAGCAAAATACCAAAGGATTTACGCGATAGATGAAAAAAAAACGCAATAAAATCCTTTGGGTTTGCATTATTTTAGTCTTTGTCCTATCGCTATTAGAGCTAAATAAGGGGCTTTTTAACTACGCTGTGTCCTTTGGCGATGGGATTCGCACTCGCATTTATAATCTCAAAACAAGCATTAGCGATTCGCTAGAAAACTACACCAATCAAGCCACACAATTAGAAAATCTAAAAAATACCAAAGAGCAAAAAGAGCGAAGCGACATACAAATCGCTAACCTTAAAGCCGAAGTGGCGCAAATGCGAAGCCTAATAGGCACGAATCTAAAGCCACGCGAAGTAGAGACATTCCTAGTCCGCGCGTATTCGTTTGTGAATATGGGGCAGTATTCGCGTATATGGCTTACAGGCGATGATTTAAGCCCCAAGCTAAAAGAGGGCAACAAAGTCTTTGGGCTCATAAAGGACGGCTACACCGCTGGAATCGCGCTTTATAAAGATGACTTATTGCTAGGAATCCTAAATGGCGACTCCAAAGTCAGCTACGGCGTGTATGTCGGCGAGGCGAAAAACATAGGGATTTTAAAAACGGACATTAGCGGTAGCGTGGTGGTGGAATACATAAACGCGTGGAAAGAAATCAAAGTAGGCGATGAAATCATCACAAACGGGCTAGATAATATCTTTTTTGAGGGGCTTGGCGTGGGGCGCGTGAAAAAAGTGCGACAGGAATACAGCTACATAGTCGCCGAAGTGGAGCTATACAGCCAAAACCGCGACATTGGGTATTTTTGGCTAATTGACTATAATATAGGGGGGGGGAATTATAAATCCATAAACCCACCATTAGCAAACGAATCACAAACCTTAACAAAATAAAATTATAATTTCTATTCACACTTTTTTTAAGCAAAATTACCCCTACAAACATAAATAATATTATATAATTCCAAACATATTTTTCAAAAAAGGAGCTACAAAAAATGAGAAAACTTAAAAGCATAATTTTTGCGCTTATATTTAGCGCAAGTATTGCGAATCTAGGGGCAAATCCAAATGCGAATCCAAACGCCACGAATCCAAGCGCAGATTCAAAAATCACGGCATTTGCGATGATGCCACCGCTAACGGCGTTGCTAGAGATTATCTATCCGCAGGGAATGATTGGGCTAAATTACGCACCTTACCCTGAGGATAAGGAATTTATGCCTGAAAATGTCGCCAAACTGCCTGTCATCGGTATGCAAAAGGGCAATGAGCCAATTTTTGAAAAGCTAATCGCGCTTAAGCCTAGCGTGATTTTTTTCAACGAGGGCACGGATAAAAAGATTTTGGATTCCTATCAAAAATTTGGCATTCGCACCATTGAGGTGAGTGCCTTTGATGAGACGAAGCTAAATGACACGATTAAGACTTATGGAAAGGCACTAGGCGTGGAAAATCGCGCAAATGAGTTGCTAGAGTTTATCAACGCTACAAATGCAAAAATGGAAAATTTAAGCGCAAAAATCACATATCGCCCAAAGATTTATTTCGCGCAAGGCGTTGATGGGCTAAACACACAATGCGGAAAGAGTGATGACAAGGGCGATTTGGCATATCAAATCGGCGGGATTAACGCCATAGATTGTGGTAAGGACTTTGCAAGTGTGAATTTTGAAATCCTAATGCGCGAAAACCCAGAAGTCATTTTCGTGCGTGAAATCGCGCTTTATAAGCAGCTCCGCACGAATCCGCCCAAGCAGTGGCAAAATATCTCTGCGATTAAAAATAAGCGCATTTATTACGCGCCATCTACGCCTAGTAATTGGCTGATGAAGCCACCTAGCGTTATGCGCACTATCGGTGTGCCTTATGCGTTTGCAAAGGTGCATAGCGATATTTTGAGCGAAAGCGAGGCGAAAAAAATCGCGCAGGAATTTTTTGCGAAATTTTTGCGAAAGCTAAGTGATAAGGATTATAGGCGAATCAGTGGTGAATAAGTTATTGCGTCATTGCGAGGCGATTCGTGGAATCAATAGAATCACGCCATTTTCGTCATTGCAAGATTCCACGCGTTTCGCGTAGAATCGTGGCAATCCACCACCAAATCGTCATTGCGAGACTTGCCTAAAAACAAGGCAAAGCAATCCAAAATTTAATTTTTAAAGGACACAAAATGCAAAAAGATTCAAACAAAAACAACAAAGCCATTTGGGAGCGCAAGGCAAAGACTTTTCCGCGATTTTTGAGCGATAGTGATGATACGATAGAAATTGTGAATTTTTGGAAAGAGAGTGGCGCGGATTTTCGGGGCAGAAGCGCGATTGATATTGGCTGTGGCAACGGGCGATTCGCCTTTCATTTGGCGCGTGAGGCAAAAAGCGTCCTTGCGGTGGATATTTCGCAAAAAATGCTTGAAAATTTAGAGGCGGACGCAAAGACGCTAAATTTAGGCAACATTACCACGCTTTGTAGCTCGTGGGAGGACTTTAGCACGGATTCAACCTTTGATATTGCCCTTGCTTCGCTAACCCCTGCGCTAAATAACGAGGGCGGATTTTTAAAGGCTACGCGCCTTTTTAGTGAGTATTTTTGCTATGTGGGGTGGGGGCGGATTCGCAAATGCGATTTTATTGATGAGATTTTACGCGCCCACAATGCGAGGCTAGAGCTACCTGTGGGGCTACCAAATGTGCTTATTTGGCTAAAAAAGATGGGCGTGGAAAATGTGGCGCATTATTATATGCCACAGCATTTCACGCACGATTTTGACAGCGTAGAGGCGGCGATTGAGAGCGTTGAGTGGAATATCGATGCGCACGGCGCGGTGGTGGATAAGCAAAAAGTGCGCGAATTTGTAGAAAGACACGCGAAAAATGGGTGTGTAAAATATGAAAGCGAGAGAGAGATAGGAATCGCGCTAATACCGAGATTTTAAAGAAAGCACGATTGTCTTTTTTGCTTCGGCTAACGCCTCGTAACCCGCTGGGTGGGCTAAAATAGGGGATTGCTTCAACTCGCTTCCTTGATAGACTATAAGTC
>JBNMHH010000159.1:0-5014 GCA_050872665.1 Helicobacteraceae bacterium | reverse complement strand
TAAATAAATCAACGCGAATCTCTACGATTCGCGCGAATCGCAAAACCTTACCTTAAAAATCCTCCGCCCATATTTGCGCTTCCTTCGCGCAAATCTTTCACGCGAACTTCCTCGCAAAGTCGCGCATAAAAATCATTTCCATCTTTTATCGGGCTAAATTTATTTTGCCTTTTTACAGCGGCAAAATCGCCCGGTGTGAGCAATTCCAAGCGTTCGACACTTTCTTTTGCACGAGATTCGCATTTTAGCCCCAAAATCGCGCATTCTTTTTTAAAAAGATTCACGCGTTGGGCTGGATTTAGTGCCTTAAACTCGACTTTTAAGTCAAATCTACGCAACGCAGCCTTGTCGATATTATCCATCAAATTCGTGGTGGCGACAAAAATGCCATTAAATTTTTCCATTTGCAAAAGCATTTCATTGACTTTTGTCGTCTCGAATCCTTGCATCGCAAGGCGTCTATCACGCAAAAAGCTATCGACTTCATCAAAGACTAGCACGGCTTTTTTATCTTTTGCCTCTTTAAAAGCACGAGCGATATTTTGCTCTGTTTTGCCCACCCACATAGACTCTAAATCGCTCACAGCTTTGATAATGCAGGGGCGTTTTAGGCTTTTAGCGATAAATTGCGCAAATGCACTTTTGCCTGTGCCACTTAGCCCATAAAGGCAGATTCGCGCATTTGGATTCGCGCTTAAACCACTTGCCACGCGCGAAATATCGCAATCCGCATTGATAAAATCAGTCGAATAGCTTTTAGGAAGCGCATTTGCGGAATCCTTGCTCTTTTTAACTTTTTTAATCACACAATGCCCTTGCGCTTTAAGCGTATTATTTAGCAACATAAGGAAATTTTTAGAAAAATCCCCATCAATCACTGAGCTTACTTCGTTTGCCCTAGTTATAAGCGCAGGGGCAAGATTCGGCGATTTTTGGATAAGTTTGCGAGTCTTTTTGTCCAATTTTTCGCCACAAATTTTTTCTAGCATTGCTTTGCGGACGCCTTTTTTAGGCGTATTCATCGCAATAGCAAAGTCAAATCTGCGCACCACCGCACTATCAATGCTATGGACATTATTTGTAATCCAAATGGTAGGCACAGGATTGCTCTCCAAAGTCTCATTAAAAAACGCCTTATTTTTAAAGCGTCCTTTCTCGCAATTCAAAATATCCTCGACTTCATCATAAAGCAAAATATCTTTTTGCGCGTCCAAAAATCTCTGCGCCAAAAGATATGAGCCGATTCGCTCAATCCCGTCCTCCGCCTCGCCATCGCTATTATCCACACGGACTTTAAAAAGATTCACACCGATATTTTGCGCCAAAATCTTGGCAAACTCGCTTTTCCCCGTGCCGGGTGTGCCATAAAGCAAAATATTCACACCCTTTTTGCGCGAATCTTTGGCTACGCGTAAATAGCAAATAAGCGAATCCACCTCTTTGATATGCGCGTAATCGCTTAAATTTAGCGCACTTTTTTCGCACGGAATCGCAAAATTCCTTGTGAGTTCATTTTTGCTTCTATGCTCATTTAGCAAAATATCGATAAAATCACTGCGCTCAAAATCTAACGCTAAACTTATGCTTTTCCTATAAGAGCGGATAATTTCAAGCTGACGCAAAATCCCATCATCGCTAAGCGCATTTGAGATTTCCTCATACGAAAATCCCAATAATTTGCTAATAATAAGCGCGGATTCACGGCGTCCTATATTGCCAAATGTTTCCAAAAAATCCCTAAATTCCACCACTTCTTGCACGATTGCGGTGGTATGTAGCAATGCAAATTCCGCATCATTTAAATGCAAAGTGTCCGCCAATAAACGCAAATTATTAGTTAGCGTTTTGTGAGAGCCGATTTTGCTTTGCTCATCTTTTTTAAGCAACGAATCTAACTCAGCTTTGCAAAATGCAAGAATTTCGCTTCTATATTTTTCTTTATTTTTGCTTTTAGCATAAGTCTCTTGGCTAGGGCAAATCTTATGAAAGCCCATAAATTCCGAGATTTCATCGTAATCATAAGGTTGCCTTGACATAAAAGACATAAAACGGGTAAAACAATCCAACTCTACAAAACATTTAAGCATATAGACTTTTGCTTTGCTGTTTAAGTAAAGTCGCTCATCACTTAGGATTTTCTCAACTTGTTTCGCTTCCATTTGAATCCCCCTTTTAAAAAATAAAATTACAAATGAAATTACAACATAAAAAGCGGACAAAAAGTTGTCCGTTGAATCGAAAAATGCGAAAAATTGCAAAATTCAATAAAAAAGCGCGGATTTTTGTAAAGATTTTGTAAATACTACAAAGATTCGCATTTTTTAAAAATCTAAATTTAACACATTCGCCTAAATGGCGATTTAAAGCCAATATATTGCAAAAATCAAAGGAAATTTTATGCTACCACCACCGATAAAATACAAACTAAATGCAAGTCTTTTAGCAATAGGCGCGAGTTATGGCAATTTAGAAGCCTCCATAGCCAATGTGATTCCGCTAGATTCAAAGCTAAAAAGCGTGATTTTGCTAGATTCAAACTACAATCTTTATGAATTGCGGGACGGCGAATTTATCTACGCTAAAAAACTCTTTGACTACGAGCCACAGCACCAATTCAGCAAAGCGTGTGCGCTCTCAATGAATGGCTATATCGCAATCGGTGAGCCACGCTCCCCAAACTGCCACATTTTGCATATTTACAACGGCGTCCTAACGCCCATAAAGACGCTATCGTGGCATAGAAATGATATTTATAATATTCGATTCGCCAAAAATGGTAGGTATATGGTTAGCGGTGGCGAGGACGGAAAGGTATTTATTTTCACAATGCCAAATTTCAATATCGCAAATATTTTGCCCCCACGCCCTGATTATATTTCAAACATTCACTTAGGCAAAAGGCAAAAGTTAGTGGTTTATAGCTCTTATGACAATACAAATTGCGTATTTGATATGGGCATCAATAAAATCATCGGCGAGTTTGAGACAAACGCTGTGGCAGAAGATATGACATTTTTTGATGATGATAGCAAAATCTTTTTTGTGTGTAGCAATGGCGAGAGTGGAATCTATGACATTGCAAACAAAACCCTTGACATAAAGGCGAATTACGAATCGTGGCTTACGCGCGTGGGTATGACAAAGGACGATAATTTCGCCTATATAGGCACACGCGAGAAGTTTTTGAATTACTTGGATTTGGAGAAAAATAAACACGGCTTTAATGTCGAGTTAGACAATGACGGCATTGCCTCTATGCGCGTGATTGACGCGAAACTTTATTTGGGATTCGCTAGTGGGTATTTGGAGATTTTTGATTTGACGCGATTCGAGGCGGAGTTTAATGACGCGGTGGCAAAGGGCGACTTGCAAAAAGCCTGTGAAATCGCACAAACGCACAATATCTCATTTAAAAGTTTCAAAAGCTATATCGCGCTAAAAGATAAGCTATGGGCGGAGGCGTTTAAAAAGGCACAAGATTCGCTTACGCAAAATCCAGCACAAGAAAATTTCGCAAAAATTATTGCGGATTTGCGCATCTTTTTTGAGGATAGCGAGAAAAAAGAGGCTTTTGATGAGTTTAGTCGCAATATCGGTGCTGCAAAAGAGCTACGGGACGCTATAAATGACGAGGATTACGCGCTTTGCTATCAAATCATAAACGAAAATACCTATCTAAAGGAAACTTACGAGTTTGAGCGACTAGAAAATCTCTATGATGAGGCATTTGATAACGCAAAAGAGCTTTTGTTGCGCAATACGCCAGAGGATTTGAATAAAGCCACAGAGATTTTAAAGCCGTGGCAAGCCGTGCCTAGCAAAAAAGAGACGATTAACATTCTACTTCGCAATGCAGCGAAATTCCAAGAAGCAGATAGGCTTTTTAAGGCAAAGCAGTTTGGGGATTTTTTTAAGTTATCCGAATCCTTTCGTGCCATAAAAACAACGACAAATTACAAAAAAGCATTAGTTTTTGGAGAGCAGATACTAGCCACAATCAACGAGTTAGAGGCAAAAAACGCTAATGAAAAGGCGTTAGAATTGCTAGAAGTTTTGCTAAAATTTGTGCCATTTCAAGCGGTGGCTTTGGAGCGAAAAAATACCATTTTATTGAAAATAGAATTTACGCAACTTTATAGCCAAAAGGATTTTACGAAAATCTACACGCAGATTCAAAAATACGATTCGCTAAAAGGGACGGCGGAATATATCAATCTCACAAATTATTTTAATGATATTTTTGAACGCGCTTTGGGATTTGCTAGTGAGGGCAGTGGAGAGGCGGTGTATAGGGAAGTAGAGAAATATCTAAATATCGCATTTTTTAAAGAAAAGATTGAAAGTATTTTTAACATAAGCTATATAAATGAGATTGACAACGCACTTGAATCCACGCAAATGACGCAAAAAGATGAAACAGGCGAATCGAGCGATTCAAGCAAATCCGCTGAATCAGGCGAATCCAAAGACAATCCGCCCAAAAAAGACGAATCCAAAACTATCGATTGGTATGGGACTTTGGAGCAGTATGTGGAAATGTTTGGTAAAAATGATGAGCTAACCAAACTTATCACGCCACATAAAAAAATACTAGAAATTTATAACAAAATCCCCACAGAAAACAAAAAAGAAATCGCCTTTTTAAAGACGATAATGATTTATGTGAGTTAAGTCTAAAAGCCCATATAGATTTGATTTTAAGCGCATAAAATTTCATAAAATTAAAATTTTTGCGCGAATCTTTATCTAAATTAAGCAAAATTTTTAATGATTTTTGGCAAAATTACGCCCTTAATTTGTTACGATTCGTAGAATTGTTACAAAAATGCTACACATAAAGGAAATGTGAATGAAAACTTTGATTGTGGAAAATGACACTTATTTGGCGCAGAGCATTAGCAATAAGCTGATTGACAGAGGCTATGACTGCGTGGTTGCGAAAGATACGAATTTTAAGTTTGATAAAAATACGCATTTTGATGTGGTGCTGATGAGCTATGATGTCTGCACCACG
>JBNMHH010000158.1:0-5026 GCA_050872665.1 Helicobacteraceae bacterium | reverse complement strand
CCCGTAAAAAGCATTAGCGATTTTTTTGGCGAAGTGGCGATTTGTGAGGGTGCGAAGCTACCTAAAAATCTGCGTCCGCTTTTTTTGTGGAAAGTGATACAGGATTTTCGCCAAAATAATGATTTTACAAGTTTGGATTCGCCAAACGCTGATTTGGCGAATCTAGGTTTTGATAAGTCATTTTTGCGCTTTTTGGAAGGCTCGAATTTTATTTTTAAGTTTTTTGATGAGTTAGATTCGGCAAATGTGAAAATTAGCGACATTGATATAAACGACACTTACGGCGATTACAGCGACCATTTGCGGATTTTGGAGGGCATTTATGAGGCGTATAATGCCTTGCTAAAATCGCGCGGATTTTATGATAAAAACGCGCCTTATCGCTTAAATGAGGCGTTTTTACGCGCTTATGAGAATATTTTTATTTACATTGATGGGATTTTGAGTGCGAAAGAAATGCGCCTTTTGCGCGAGTGTGCGGGATTTACAAACATTACGCTATTTTTTACCGCCACGAAGTATAATAGCAATCTTTTGCAAAAAATGCTTGGCGAATCGCTAGAGTGGGGGCATAAATACAGCTTTAGCGTGAATAGCGGGGAGATTACGCGACTTGAGAGATTGCAATCTGCCACGCAAAGCATAAATCTTTATAGCTTTGATTCGCGCATAAGTCAGGCACTTTTGGTAGTCGCCAAAGTCAATGAATGGCTTAGCGAAAATAGCGATGAAAAAATTGCTGTGATTTTGCCTGATGAAACTTTCGCTACATATTTGCGCCTTTTTGATGAGGCGCGGAATCTTAACTACGCTATGGGTTTTAAGGATAATATTTTGCTTAAAAAAATGCGTGAGTTGCGCCAAAAATGCGTTGAGGAAAATTGGAGTGCTGGGGAATTGCTAAATTATATTTTGGCGCATTTTAGGTTAGAAAATGAGTTAGAGATTCGCGCTATGTGGGATATTTTGGAGAGTTTGAGTGTTGATGAGATTATGGAGTTTTTATTGCAGGGCGTGGCGAATCTTAATGATAATAGTGGCGGAAAAGTCGGCGTTTTTGGTGTGCTAGAAAGCCGTGCGATGAGCTTTAGTGGGGCGATTATCGTGGATTTTAACGATGATTTTATTCCGCATTTGAATGATAATGATATGTTTTTAAATACGCGCATTCGCACACGCCTAAACCTCCCTACATTGCGCGATAAAGAGGACTTGCAAAGGCATTATTATTTTATGCTAATAAATAATACGAATCGCATTGAAATCGCCTATTGTAGGAATGCGCTAATCTCCACCCTCGCAAATGATTTACGCGCTTTGCAAGGTGTGCGATTCGCCGAAATGGACGGCGATAAAAAATGGCGATTTTTCCCCAAAGAGCGCAAAAAAGAATATATCATCGATGAAATCATCGCTAAAAATTCGCTCACAAGGCTTTCGGCTAGTGCAATAAAGACATTTTTAGAATGCAGACGCAAATATTATTTTGCGTATTTATGCGATAGATTCGGCGATAGCGAGGATAAAGAGGAATTTTTAGGCACGAAAATCCACAACATTTTGCGCGAAATGGGAAGCGACTTTGATGAGGGCAAAATCGCGCATTTGGTGGCACAAAATGCGAGTGATGCAAAGTTAGATTTAGAGATTGCGCTAATGCAGTTAGGGGCGTTTTTTAAGGCGCAAAAATTAGCCTTGCAAAATGGCGCAGAGATTTTGGCGGTGGAGACGCGTAAAGAGTTTAAAATTAGTGATTTTGATTTTGTGTGTAAGATTGATAGAATCGATAGGGTGAAAATGGCGGACGGCGCGGATAAGATTCGCATAATTGATTATAAACTTAAAAAAGATTTTAACGCGCAAGATGAGGGCTTTTTGCAATTAGCGATTTATAAACGCGCCGTTATGAGCGAGTTTAGCGGTAGTGAAATCGAGTGCCTTTATGTGGATTTACTAAACAATAAAGAGTTTGTTATGAATGAAGGCACAGAGGCGGAGGCTAATGAGATTTTGGACGCCACGCTTGAGGTGCTAAAGGGCGAAATCAATTTTGTGCAATGTGATGACAAAAAAATATGTCAATACTGCGATTATAAATATTTATGCGATAAGTATTAGTTTTTAAATTTTCACGCGATTATCCATTGCCCTTTGCAAAGAGAGTTTGTCAATATTGTCTAAGCCCACGCCTGTTGGGATTCCTTGTGCGATTTTAGAAAATGTGAGATTTAGCCCACTTAATTTATCCTCGATATAAAGCATCATCGCTTCAGTGCCTAGCGAGGGCGAAAATGCGAAAATAATCTCGCTTTTTTCATACTCGGCGATTTTGGCGCGTAGGTTGTCAAAATCCACTTCTTTCACGCTTTGGGCGACAAAATAGCTACCATTAAAAATATTTAGCTCCTCAAGTGTCAAAATGTCCTTTGGACTTTGCACGATACAAAGGCTTTGATGATAAAGTCTCGCGCTATCATCGCAAATCTCGCAAATTGCTCCCTCTGCCATTCCACCGCAAATCTCGCACACGCTCACTTGTTGAATCGCGCCCTCAATGCAATGCGCAATATTTAGGGCTAGGATTTTATTTTCAATCGCAAGTGTGTAGGCGATTTTCAGCGCGGACTTGCGCCCAATGCTTGGTATTTGCTCTAATTGCTCGACTAAAAGATTAAAGGATTTCATAGTGGGAATGAATGCAAAAAGGATTCCATAAATATCCCTACGAATCTAGCGTAAAAGTTTAATTTATGGAATCAGATACCAGCATTATTAAAGCTGAATTATTTGCCAAAATATAAATTATGTGATTTTTGTAGTTGCTTTGGAGTTGTGCCATAGCGAGTGCGGAATCGCTCTATAAACCACGCAATGGAGTTGATTTTTAGCTCTTTGCAGATTTCGGTTACATTTTTATTGCTAAATTCTATTAGCAATTTTGCCTTTTCAAATTTCTCATTATCAAGCCATTCTTTGGGCGATACGCCAAAAATCGTCTTAAACTTTTTGCTAAATAGCGAGATATTCATATCAAAAATATCCGCCATTTCTTGCACACTATTGAACTCTTTATCGCTATTGTCAAGTAGTGTTTTGAGGAATGGCTGCGAATTCATTATGCTCCATATAAAGTTAGAAAACACCTTGTCCTCGCGATTCATTAGTAATAAAAATAACGCTTCAATTTTTAGCTTGATGATTTCCTTAAAGATATTTGTATTTAGCTTGTCTTTGTTGTCAAAATACACGCTTAGCGAGTTAATCTGCTCGTTGATATAAATGTCGGATTGTATTTTATAAACGCCTATTTTTGGCTTATTTATAACTAAGTTGCATAGATATTTGTGCCTACTTAAAAATTTTAGCAAAAACATATTGGAGAAAAATATGCAATATGATTTGTAGATTCCACTTGATTTTGATATGGCATTGATTGCACGAAAATTGCCACTTCTTATGAATACGATTTCGTTTTCGTTTAGCACTACTTTGCTACCATTGCTAATGGTCTTATTGCCTTTTATGACGAAAATTATGGCATTTCGTTTTGCCTTGATTTCAACTTTTTTATCAAACTGCTCTTTGTATTTAAGGGCGATTACTTCATCGTAATTTAGGCAGTCGTGTATCTTTAAATCTAAATCGCTATCCGTAACAATTTCATTTTCTAAGACATTTTGTCTGTTATCTTGCTTCATAGTTTATCCTTTGATTATTAAAAATTTGAAACCAAAGATGAAATATTATAAAAACCAAAAAAATACGCAAAAATCATAAAATCCCAAAAATAGCCGTGGCTTTGGTTTGTATAATATTTATCTTTGTAGTTTTTATGCTAAAAATTCTTATAAAAGAATCGCCGATAGTATATCAAACTTTTTAAGAAAATATTTGTTTTATGTCAAATTTGTGTAAAAATTTCCAAAATTCTTACAAACAAAGTATAAAATAATTTAAATTATCAGTGAATCTTACAAAAAATCTGCAAAATTTACATAAATTTGTGTGATTCGATTAAAGATTCGTATAAAATTTGCAAATTCACGCTAAAATTCACAGCATTCGCGCTTACAAAAGAATATCAGCGATTTTTATGACTTTGCCTTTAAAGCACACTTCGTCATTTTCTAATCTAAGTGCGATTTTATCCCCGCTTGGCGGGATTAGCGTGGCTTTGTCGTTAATTAGATTTTGCGTTTTTGCTAGATAATAAACCGCGCACATTCCCGTGCCACAGGCAAGTGTGATATTTTCCACGCCCCGCTCATAAGTCAAAAGATTGATAGTGTCCTTATCTGCGATAAAAGCGAGATTCACATTGGCATTATATTTATCACGCAGATTTTTTAAAAATGCAAGATTTTGGGCTAAATTTTGTGAGCGTTTTTGCGAATCTATTTGCGAATCGTGTGGCGAATCTTTTATAGGCATAAAATCTGCTAAATTTAAGTGTGGGACAAAAGCCACCAAATGAGGAACGCCTGAATCTAAAAGGGTGAAATTCAACTTACGCTCGTCATTGCGAGAAAGCGTAGCTGACGAAGCAATCCATTTTGCATTTGTGGATTGCCACGATTCCACGCTATTCGCGTGGAATCTCGCAACGACGGAATTATTTGCAAATGACTCAAGTAAATTTTCGCGCAAGATTCGCACTTTCCCTAAATTTACTTCAACTTCGCTCCCCTCTACGCGCACTTTAATTTCCCCCGCACCACTTAAAAAGCTATGATTTTTAGGCGCGATTTTGTTAGCGTAAGCATAATGTGCCACGCACCGCGAGGCATTTCCGCACATATTTGCCTTGCTACCATCGGCATTGTAAAACTCCCACCGATAGGCGAATCGATTATGTGGCAATAGCACCACAAGCCCGTCCGCGCCGATTCCATTATGGCGATTGCAAAGTTTTTGCGCTAGATTCGCACGATTGGCACTCTTAAAAGCAGTGGTGATTAAAAAATCATTGCCATTTGCGCTATATTTGGTAAGAAACATCGCCTAAACTCCCTTAATCGCGCCAGAT
>JBNMHH010000157.1:0-5062 GCA_050872665.1 Helicobacteraceae bacterium | reverse complement strand
TATCGCGCAGATTGTGGATTCAATCTTTTCTATCACGCAGGGCAGTTTCGTATTTACCGCGATTATTTGTGCGCTAATGCTTGTCTTTTTTATCGCGCTTGGCATTGTCGTGGAGCGCAACAAAGAGGCGATTTTCCTAAAAATGCTAGATATTATCATAGGCAAAATCCCGCTGGTGTCAAGCATCTACGCCACAATCAAGGAGATTATCAATCTCTTTAGCGCGAAAAATTCAAACAACTATTTGGGCGTGGCGTGGATAAAAATCGGCGAACACAAGGTTATGGGCTTTATTACCAAAGAGCTGGAGGATAGCTACTTTGTGTTTGTGCCGACTACGCCGAATCCCACCTCGGGCTTTTTGCTAAATGTCAAAAAAGATGAAATCGAAAAAAGCGACTTATCCGTGGCAAATGGTTTTAAAAAGCTGATTTCGTTGGGGATTAAGTGATTTGTAGATTCGCGGATTCATATATTTTAGTTGCGAATCTGCGAATCTATTTTGCTATAATTTTGAATCTAGTGCGAATCGCCGTTGTGTGAATCGCCAAATTCGCACGAATCGCAACGCAAATCGCGTCAAAACGCCACAAAATAGGGGGAAAAATGCAACTCACACAAAAGCTAAAAGATTTCAGCGAATTAGTCGTTTTTAAGCATACGATTTTTTCATCGACTTTTTTGCTAGTGGCGGTGGCGGTGGCGTTTCGGCAGTTAGATTCAAGTGATTTAAACGCCACATTTATCGCCAAAACGCTAATCCTCTGCGCGTTTGCGTTGATTTTTGCGCGAAATTTCGCAATGGCGTTTAATCGCTTTTGCGACACCAAGTTTGACGCGCTAAATCCCCGCACAAGCTCCCGCCCTAGCGTTGATGGGCGCATTTCGCAAAGCGCAATGATTGCATTTATCATCATAAATGCGCTTGGATTTATCATCACTTCATTTTTTATAAACGCCCTTGCACTTACGCTATCTGTGCCATTTTTGGCGATTATCGGTGCGTATTCTTATTTTAAACGCTTTAGTGCGTTAGCGCATTTTATTTTGGGCGTTTCTCTCGCACTCGCGCCCATTGCGGGAGTAGTAGCGGTTTTGGGGGCGATACCGCTTTGGAGTGTGTTTTTATCCGTAGGTGTGCTATTTTGGGTGGCTGGATTTGATTTGCTTTACTCACTGCAGGACATTGACTTTGATAAGGCAAATGGATTATTTTCGATTCCCTCGCGTTATGGGTTAAAAGCGACTATTTTCATCTCGCGATTCGCACATATTTTGGCGGTGGTTTTTTGGGCGTTATTTGTGGCGACTGCGGAGGGCGGAATCTATGCGTATTTGGGCGTTTTAAGCGCGTTTGTAATGCTAATTTATGAGCATTATTTGGTGGCAAAGGATTTGCTAAATATCCCCAAAGCATTTTTTCAGACAAATGGATATTTAGGCGTGGTTTTTTTGGCGTTTATCCTTTTAGATTGTGCGTTGTGAGGGTGCGATGAGGATTATTAGTGCGCCTTTGAAAATCGACTTTGGCAAGGTGGAAGCGAACGAATCGCTTTTCAAAGCGGAGTTTGATAGGCTGAGTGAAAATAATGACGACCCTATTTCGGCGTGGATTCGCAATATCCGCTCAAGGGGGCGCGTGGTAGATGAAAATGAGCCGATTTTACAGCTTTTAATCGAGCTGCACCGCAAGATTGACAGCCTAAGTGCGCAGATAAATAACGAATCTAAAGATTATCTAACGCTTGAATCTACCGCCGTGCTTGAATCTATCGGGCATAATATGCTGATTTTTAGCGATGATTTGCTAGAGGTGGGTGCGAAATATTACGCAAGGTTAGATATTGCGGTGTTTCCCGTGCGAAAGATTCCGCTGTTTTTTAATGCCCTTGATTCCAAAAATGCTGAGATTTGCCTAATGCACGGACGCGATGAAGTGGATTTTGATAGCTATATCGCAGCCCGTGAGCGCAGTATCATACGAGAAAGCAAAGTAAAAGGCTAAAATTTTGCTACAATACGAAATTTGTTTGAAAAAGGCTAAATATGAATGAAATGTTAGTGATAAACATTGGCATAATCGTGCTTTTTGTGCTGATTTTTATATTTTTCTATGTCAAAGACGGCGAAAGTCAAAGGCGTTTGGCACGATATGAGCGTTCGCTCGATGATTTAAACAAGGATTTATATAAGATTCAAAGGGCGTTAAAAAATATGCAGAGTATCGACCCGCAGGAAATGCGTATGGATTTTTGCAAGTCGCTTGATGATATTTATGCCATTATCGAAAAAGACCGCGAGTATGTCGATAGCAAACTCTCCGTGCTGGAGGATAGAATGAAAGAGCATAGTTTTTATCCCAATCAAAGCTCAAGCAATATCGATGATAGGCGCATAATCGCTATGTTTAAGGATGGGTGGAGTGTCGAAAATATCGCGCGAGAGCTGATGATAACCAAAAGCGAAGTGGAATTTGTGCTAAAACTTGCGGAGTTAGGATAAAAATATGGTGGATTTGTGTGAATCTAGCGAATCTAGCGCGAATCTAAAGTGTGCGAATCTAAAATAGCGAGGCGATTATGACAAAAAAGCAAATGATAATCTACGGCGCGATTTTCGCGCTAATCGTGGTATTTTCAAACTACGCCGTGCAGTTTCAAATAGGCTCTTCCTACCTAACTTACGGCGCATTAAGCTATCCAATTTCGTTTTTAATGTTAGATATTTTAAGCGAGAAAAACCCCAAGCGCGATGTTTTAAAAGCGTTGCGATTTGGCATATTTTTTGCCTTTATCCCATCGCTTTTTATTAGTGAGCCTAGATTTGCCATCGCCTCAATATGCGCTTTTATCATCTCTCAGCCCATTGATGTCAATCTATTTTTCTTTTTCAAAAAACGCTTACCACACCTTTGGTGGCTACGAAACAACGCCTCTACCATTATTGCGCAATTTTTTGATACGATGATATTTTTTACCCTTGCATTTTTCGTGCTGGGTGATAAAATGCTGGGCGAAGTCGTGCTAATGGCACTCTTTGACTTTAGCGTGAAAATCGCACTAAGCATCATCGACACGCCATTTTTCTATTTCTTTGCGATTCGCATAAGACAGCGAATCTTACCGATTTGATTACTAAATTTTGTAGTATTGAAAGCAAAAATGGTGCCGAGGGTCGGACTTGAACCGACACAGGGTTGCCCCTACCAGATTTTGAGTCTGGCGCGTCTACCAGTTTCACCACCCCGGCGCAAAATGCAAGGCACAAAAAGTAAAAAATGTAAATCGCACAAAATGCGAAAATCTAAAATGTGGTGCGGTTGGCGAGACTTGAACTCGCACGAGTCGCCTCACCACCCCCTCAAGATGGCGTGTCTACCATTCCACCACAACCGCGCAAAAACCACAAAATCACTAGATTCACGCAAAGCGCGTCTCTAGCGATGAATTTACGACAAAATTACAATAATGGATTCGCGTAAAGCACGATGATTGCGATAACTAGCGTGTAAATAACTTGCGCTTCGATTAGCGCAATAGCGATAAACATCGTAGTTGTGAGCTTTCCGCCTACGCCCGGATTGCGTGCCATACCTGAGATTGCCGCACCTGCCGCATTTCCCATACCAATCGCACCGCCAAGAGCCGCGATACCTAGCCCTACAACCGCGCCGATTGCAGAATACGCTTTGATAAATTCTACGCCACTTAGTCCCTCACTCGCACAAGCTACGCCCATACAAGCCAAAAATAGAAAAAATATTTTTTTCATTTTTTTTCTCCGTAAAAGTATTTCAAAGCCCCGCCGTTCGGATTCATTCCCCTACTTATCCAAAGCCTTGATAAGCGAAATTATTGCGAATCTAACATAAAATATAACTTATTTTTGTAAAAAATTTGCGAATTTTGTGTGAAAAATCGTAAAAAATTAGGCAGATTTTACGAATCTATTTTGATTAGTGGATTAGAGTTTGTAAAGTTAAGGGGGGGGTTCTACCACGCTGTCATTGCGAGATTTTGCGTAGCAAAATCGTGACAATCCATTTTAGTGAATTACGAATCACATTCGATTCGCTCAATTTAGGTGAATCTAAAAATAATTTTGGATTGCTTCGGCGTTTGCAACGCCTCGCAATGACGGCACAAATGGATTGTTTTGGCAAATCTATGATTCGTCTCGCAATGACGACTTGTGGCGGATTTGGCAATCTACACGATTTATCGCCTTAAAGCACGAATTTGCCCAAATTTGCCACAAAATCTAGCACAAGCCTAACTCGATTTTATCGTTATTTATCCCTACGATTTCCACTGCTACGCTTTGTCCCTCGCTAAAGTCGCTTAGTTTGAGATTTTTGGCAAAGAGTTTTGAGCTATGCACCAAGCCGTCAATTCCGCTTTTGATTTCTATGAAAATGCCAAAATGCGCGACTTTTTTCACTATTCCGTTGAATCTATCGCCCACTTTTAGGCTTGAATCCACGCTAATAAAATCCAAAATATATTCTTTCGCACTCTCTAAATTCGCGCTATTTGTGCTAAAAAGCGTGATTTTCCCGCTATCTTTGGCAATGTCGATAGTTACGTCAAATCGCTCGATAATCTGCCTAATATTTTTGCCACCTTGCCCGATGATAAGCGGGATTTTCGCCTGTGGCACGGAGAAACTCTCACTTTTGGGGAGATTGTCATTTAGGACAATTTTTGTCCGTGCGTTCTCTAAAAGTCCTAAAATTTCGCACCTTGCGATTTTTGCTTTTTGCAACGCATCGCGCAATATTTCCACGCTAATGTCGCTAATTTTTATATCCATTTGCAATGCGGTGAGTCCCTCGCTATTCCCTGCGACTTTAAAATCCATATCGCCTTCAAAATCCTCTAGTCCCGCTATATCGGTAAGAATCGCATATTTGTCGCCCTCTTTGATTAGCCCCATTGCGATTCCAGCCACCAAAAATTTTGGCGATAACCCCGCTGCAAAAAGGCTTAAGCTCCCCCCGCACACACTTGCCATTGATGAGCTTCCATTGCTTTCAAGCACTTCGGAGACTATGCGAATGGCT
>JBNMHH010000156.1:0-5075 GCA_050872665.1 Helicobacteraceae bacterium | reverse complement strand
GTATTTGACCGTTGAGACTGAAAAGCCAAAAGGCACAGAGTTTGGTGGGAATCTAGCATATAGCAAACTAATCCGCTATCCACAGCTCACACAGCTTTGGGCTGGGTATCCTTTTAGCATTGACGCAAATGAAGAAAGAGGGCACTTTTGGATTCAAGTGGACCAAATGGATACAGCGCGAAATAATAAAGATTTCCTAAACGCGCACGGATTCGCCGCATTTGGCGGACAACCTACCGCGTGTATGAACTGCCATAGTGGCTGGACGCCTTGGCTACTAAAAAATACCGCAAAAGGCGATTGGGTAGCGTTTAACTCTACTAAATATTGGACTATGATTAAAACCGTCCCAGCGGTTAATGGAATCGCAGAAAATAGCCCTGAACACAGCGGACCACACGGCGGAAAAAGAATGGGCGTAACCTGCGCAGACTGCCACAATCCTGCGGATATGTCTTTGCGAATCTCACGCCCCGGACTTATCAATTCGCTTGTTTTGCGTGGCTATGAAAAAGACGCAGTGCAAGGTGTGAAAGCCGATAGAAACGAGATGAGAACACTTGTGTGCGCACAATGCCATGTCGAATACTATTTCGCACCCACAGGCACAAAAGTCAAAGTTATGGGCGAATCTATCGCACAAGATTCCACTAAAAAATGGTGGAATGGCACTCAAAAAACCTACGATGAGTTTGATTCGTGGAGAGATGGCAACAAACCTACCGAAATCGAAGTTGCGGGACTAGAGCTAATCTATCCTTGGAGTGCGTGGGAAAAAGGCAAACCATTTAGAATCGAAATGTTTGATGAGCATTATGACAAAGCGCGAAATTTAGAAGGTGGCAAAGCATTCAAATTCGACTGGTCGCATAAAATCACAAAAGCACCAATGCTTAAGATTCAGCACCCCGAATATGAAATGTATAGCGGAAGTGTTCACGCAGCAAACGGCGTATCTTGCGCGGACTGCCATATGCCTTATGTGCGAAAAGGCGCGAAAAAAGTTACGCAACACAATATCACTTCGCCTTTGTTTGACATAAATAGCGCATGTAAAACTTGCCACAATCAAAGCGAGGAATATTTAAAAGCGCAAATTAAAGATATTCAAAAATCTGTCGCATTTGATTTGCGAAGTGCGGAATATGCAACTGTTAGCCTTATTTGGGATATTAAGAAAATCCGCGATGAGCTAGGCAAACAGGGCAAAAATGATGAGCAAATTAACGCGATTTTAAAAGAGCCACTAGAATTGCATAGACGCGGACAAATGAGAGGCGACTTTGTGGGCGCAGAAAACTCCACAGGTTTCCACAATCCACGCGAGGCAAGTCGTATGCTACTCCAAGCTGTGGAAATGGCTAGAAAAGGGCAAACGGCTTTGGCAGTAATCGCAAAACAATACAATATCGCTTATACGCCAAGCGAAGCGACTTTTGAAGAGATTCAAAAGCTAAATCCGGGCGATATTCGATATAAAGTCGATGTCAATGGCAAAAAAGCAGGAACTCGCTACTATGAACACGCCGAAATCAACGGCAATCCACCAGCGAATCTGCTTGAGTTAGACAAAAACAACAAGCCTTACAACTATCAAAAAATTGATAGTAAAATAGTGCAATAACTACTAGGCTTACTTTTGCAAGGCGGGGTGAATCCTGCCTTGCTTGTTTTATTTCTACAATAAAAAATTAAAATAACTGCCACTTATTACATAGCCGATAGCATTTATGCAGTGTTTGTAAGTTTTTAAAATTTATATCAATTTTAATTTGCAGATTTTATATGCAATATTTATAACCTTATCTATTTCAAAACCTCGTTCCCATTGTAAATTCAAATTTAGACACCTCATCTTTATAATTTTTCGGTGGATTTATCGCAAATGGCACGACAAACACTAGCGGTCCAATAGGCGAAATCCACTCTATCGCTAATCCAGCACTCATTACCTGAATCTCATTAAATTGATTGCGTCCCACCATTCCGTAGTCAAAAAATCCAGCCAAGCGCATATTGATTGCCTCAATTAGCCCAAAGCTAAGCTCCACGCTATTTGCAAACATAAATCTACCACCAATTAGTCGCCCCGATGCGTCTTTTGGGCTTACACGAGAGCTATTATAGCCACGCACCGTGCCGATTCCGCCCAAATAAAAAGTATCTGTTATAGGAATCCCTTGCTTTTGTGTGCGTGTCATTAGCTCTTCTTTTTTATTATATGCGAAAATCGCGCCAATCTGCGCCTTATAGCGTAAAATCAAATCAAAATTTATGAGATTTTTTAGGTGGTAATAAAGCCCGATTTTGCCATATAACTTAGCATATCGCGCATTCCCGCCCAGCCCTACAAAGTCGCTACTAGCTTGGATAATCGCGCCATTTTTAGGGAAATAGTAGTCATCGGTGTTGTCAAAATAAATGCCCGGCGTTAAATAGCTTTTCCAAATGCCTGTGGTGGGGTAATAGTAGGCATAGCTGATTTCGTTAGAAAATCCGCTCATCGTGGATTTGGAAAAGCCATAAGTCAAACTCGCGCTTAGCTCATCGGTGAGATTACGCCCTACGCTGACATTGAATCCTGTGGTATTTTCTATGTAGTCTGTGTATTCGTTACTATACCAGCCACTGCTATAATAGCTTTTGTAATAGCTGTGAAATACATTGATACTTGCGCTATATTCGCTATCAAAAATGCGTGGATTGCTTAAGCCGACATTGTAGAGCTGATTATATTTACTCCAATTTATTTGAAAGCTAACGCCAATGCCCGTGCCAAAGAGATTCCGTTCCCTTAATGAGCCATTTACCATAAATTTATCATAGCTTCCATAGCCGATTCCCGCCATTACTTCGCCTGTGCGTCCCTCGGCGACTTCGACAAGTAGATTCATTGAGATTTCATCAAGGCGAATCTCGCTAATATTGACTTTGTCAAAAAAGCCACTTCTACGCAGGGCGTTTTCGCTTTTGCGGATATTTGTAATGCTATAAATGTCCCCGGGCGCAATTATTAGCTCTCTGCGGACGATTCTATCGCTACTTACGGTGTTTCCCGTAATCGTAATGTCATTTATATGCACTTCCTTGCCGATAGTGATATTATATTTCACAATGACGCTTTTATTCTCCGTGTCCTTATCCAAATCAGGGCTAATCACCGCATAAGCATAGCCCTTATCCATAATATGCGCTTTTAGAATCTCTATGTCATTGCGCATCGTTTGGATATTGAAATATTCATCTTTTTCTAATTTTAGTAGCGATTCGAGTTCCTCTGTGTTAAAGACATTTTCCGTGTCATCAACCTTTGAAATCACAATGTCGCCGACTTTATAGCGTTCGCCCTCGACTACTTTATAAAGCAAAGTCGCATTGAAATTCGTAAAGTCCGCATTTAAAAGCCCAGCTGATACATTTGCGTCCAAATATCCGCGCTGCATATAGACATCTTGGACGCGCAAATTATCGTATTCTAACTCTTTTAGCTTCACTTCGCCACTAGGAAACCACGGCAACCACCCAAGCCAACTATGCCTCTCACGATTCGCGCTAAAGCCCTCCAAATCGTCCTTATCCAAAGTCGCGCCTTGATAATAGGACTTTCTAATGATGATTTTTTCGCCCTTATTGACATTAAATACTAGATTCATCGAATCCTCGATTCGAGTCGCCGTTACCTCCACCACAGAGCCATAAAGCCCCTTTGTCTCAAGCGCATTTATGATTTCAGCCTTTGCCATTTTTTCTTTATAAATATCATAAGTATCGCCTCGCTTAATGCCAAGTGCCTTTTTCATATCCTCCGTTTCGCTCTCGCTCCCAAAGCCCTTAATGTCGATATTATTTACGCTGGGCTTTTCTTTGAAGTGAAAAGTTAGGACGCCTTTTTCAAAACTCGCGCTAATATCATCAAAATAATCCTGCGCGTAAAATGCCAAAATAGCGTCATTTACGGCTTTTGGCGTGAGTTTGTCGCCTACTTTGATTTTTGCGATTTCATTGGCGATTAGGGGCGACATTCTAATAAGCCCGTCATATTGCAACGAAGTGATTGTTTGCGCGTGAGATTCTAGCGCGAAAATGGCGGTAAATGCGAATGGTAAAAAGATTTTTTTCATAAAAATTATGCCTAAAATGTAAAATAAAATGCTAATTATACTTTAAAATTGTGGGTATAATATTAAATTTAGTTTTTGCATTTGTCTTTTTGTGAGAAATTTGGCGATTCGTGTTTTTGGATTGCCACGATTCGGCTAAAGCCGAATCTCGCAATGACGAAATATTTTAGATTCGCACTTAATTCGTAGCTGATTCGCAACGCGAATCGCAATCGAAGTAATGGCGGTGTGGCTTTGCGCCGTTTTTACGCGAAACAAGCGAAATAAGACTTGAGCGTCTATTGAGCGCAGTTTTGTGTGAAAACGGCGCAAATTGCATACCCCAGAACAAATTGAAATGGAGGTTAAGAAATGAAGATAGGGATTATAGGTTTGGGATTGATGGGTGGTTCGCTGGGCTTAGCCCTCAAAGAAAAACGCATCGCAAGTATGATTATCGGCGATGACAACAACCCCATTCATCGCCGCCAAGCTCTCTCACTCGGGCTTGTCGATGAATGCCTCGACTTGCAGGGCGTTTTGGCGTGTGATATTGTGTTTCTTTGCACGCCCGTAAATGCGATTGTGGAGATTGTGCGTGGCATAAAGACGCTTAAACCCGAGCAGACGATTATCGACTTTGGGGGCGTGAAGCGCGAGATTATCGCTGCGATTCCCAAAGATTTGCGCCAAAATTTTATCTCACTGCACCCAATGGTAGGCACGGAAAATTTTGGTCCAAAGGCGGCGTTTAAGGATTTGTATAAAAATCAAATTATGATTTTTGTGGATATTGCGCAAAGCGGGGCGCACCAAGTTAATTTGGCGCGTGAAATCTGCATAAATTTAGAGATGAATATCATCAAAATGGACGCCGTTAGCCACGACAGGCACACGGCATTTATCAGTCATATGCCACATATTTTGAGCTACGCACTCGCAAACGCCGTGCTAAAGCAGGAAAAAGCCCAAGAT
>JBNMHH010000155.1:0-5076 GCA_050872665.1 Helicobacteraceae bacterium | reverse complement strand
GCCGTGCTTAATGGCAACCACAACCTGATTCGGTGTGATTCGCTCCCCCACAACACCCCTCACCGCCACCGCAATGATGATGCGCCTGCTGCGATGAAACCGCCAAAATCTCATCATCGCTAGGAATTTTGCTGTCTAAAACCTCCACTTCAAAAAGCAGAGTTTTTCCAGCCAGTGGGTGATTATAGTCGATAATCACAGAGTTTTCGCCGATTTCCTCAACCACAACTTGCGCCGTTTCGCCATCCTCTGTCTGCCCATAAAGCGTCATTCCTTTGACTAACTCAATTCCGCTAAACTGCTCTTTGGGGACTTCTTGGAAAAAATCATTGTTTTTCTCGCCGTAAGCGTCTTTTGGTGCAACTTCGACTTTGAATTTATCGCCGACTTTTTTGTCTTTGAGTGCGTTTTCTAAGCCTACCACGACTTGATTGCGCCCCATTACAAAGCTAAATGGCTTATCGTTTTTATCGAGCAATTCCGCGCTGTCCTTGTCAGTAACGACATAATTTATACTCACTAAGTGATTATTTTCAACCTTACTCATTTTATATCCTCTTTATTTGATTTGCTTTTTGGCGTCCTTTGCCTCCGCGCTATTGGGGAATCGCTCAATTAGCGAACTATAAAAATTTTTCGCATCATCAGCCCTATCCAGCACACGCAAGGAATTCGCGCAGTTTAGTAACAAGCGAGGCATATA
Organism: Helicobacteraceae bacterium; assembly: GCA_050872665.1. Lineage (GTDB taxonomy): Bacteria > Campylobacterota > Campylobacteria > Campylobacterales > Helicobacteraceae > NHYM01. Next base: position 4,373 of record JBNMHH010000155.1, on the reverse strand, counting down.
TTTTGCCTTATCATCTAAAATCGCACTCTCTTTGTAGTGGTAAATCGCGTCATTATATTTGTTTTTCTCATACGCGATATTGCCTAGCATATAGTGCGATTCCGCCTTTTTATAGTCAATCTCAATAAACCAATTATATCGCGCAATCGCCTCATCAAATTTCTTTGCGTAAGTTAGCCGCCTAGCCTCTTTAAAAATATCGCTACGCCGCGCTTTATCCTTTTTAAAGGCGACTTTGGCAATAGTATTTGCTTCCTCTACTTGTTTTAATTTGCTAGTTTCAACTTGCTGAATCTCGCCTAGCAAACCCTTTATCTGCGCTATTGAATCACTCAAACTCTTTAAACTATCCGTTAGCATTTGGATATTTTGCGTATTGTTTGCGACTTGGGATTCGAGTTTAGCAATAGATTCGTTGCTAAAATTGCCAGAATCTAGCGCATTCATTTTATTAGTCAAATCATTGATATTTTTTGCTTGACCTTCATAAATGCTTTTTACACCATCAACAGCAGTTTCCAATACTTTAATTTTATTTTGCAGTTCAAAAATCTTGTCTGATTGTGTTTCTGTTTTACCTTTTAGAGTTTGCATCTCTTTTTTGGTAGAGCCACTTTGTAGCTCAAATGCAGAGGGTTCTGCCCTAAGTGCCACAAAAGCACATAAGGCAAATATAAAAGCCACCATTTGTTTGGTTATTACGCACAAATGATTAGAGAAAAAGAAATTTACCATTACCTCTCAAAAGTCCCTTAAAGCGTATCAACAAACCTACTTATTGTTGCTGTGCAGGTGCTGTTGGTGTCGCAGGTGTTAGGACAAAGTCAGCTCTTCTATTTTCTTTCCAACATTCGCGTGTTTTTTCGGTGCAAAGTGGTTTGCTTTCGCCATAGCTCACAAGGTCGATTTTCGCTTCTGCTACGCCGTTACCTACAAGTGCGTCTTTTACAGATGACGCTCTTTTAAGTGCTAGTGCATAATTATATTCATCGCTTCCCCATTCATCAGTGTTTCCTTCAACACGAACAATCGCGCCACTGCTGATGATTAGTCTTGCATTGTTTTTGATTGTTTCAATATTATTACTACCTTCAACGATGAATCTGTCAAAGCCAAAATATACAGAGTAAAGCGAATTATCGCCACCACCTGTATTACCACGACTTGAAATCTCACCTTGCAAAATGCCATTTGGACCAAATGGTCCTCCTTGAGCACCTTGACCGCTTGTAGCTTGTGTATCCACTTCTACATCATTTTTGTTACCGCAACCTGAAATTACCATAGCTACTACCAAAGAACCTGCTACTAATATTTTTTTTACCATTACTAAATTCTCCTTTTTTTTGTGATTTAAAAGCGCTAATTCTAGCCAAAATATTATGCGATTGTCAATAATTGCGCTAAATTTATTTTAAATTCCCAATATTTATTTCTTTTAGGCTTACCACCACTTTAGCGCAAATGCCCTCTTTGCGTCCTACAAAGCCCATTTTTTCCATTGTGGTGGCTTTTATGTTTATGCGATTTTTGGGTAGGCGCAACGCTTTGCTTAAAATTTCTATCATTTTGTCCTTGTGTGGCGTGATTTTGGGTATTTCGGCTAAAATCATCATATCCACATTTACGATTCCAAAGCCCACACTTTGGGCAAAATCTACCACTTGCGCTAAGAGATTCATCGAATCTACGCCCTTAAATCGCTCATCATTGGGTGGAAACCACTCGCCTATGTCTCCCGCGCCCACCGCGCCTAGCAATGCGTCCATAAGCGCGTGGAGTGCGACATCGCCATCGCTGTGCGCCTCTATGCCAAACTCGCATTTGATTTTTACCCCGCACAGCGTTATTTCATCGCCTTTGCAAAATCTATGCGTGTCAAAGCCATAGCCGATTCTAATACCGCTTGGATTCGCCGAATCTTGCGTATTTTGCGCCGAATCAAAATGCGCCAAATTAAAATTAGATAAGATTCGCTCCAAATCACTAAAATGCGTAAGTTTGTGCATTTTTGGGCTACCCTCCACGCATATAATTTTTCCGCCAAGCGCATTTATGGCACTTGATTCATCACTAAAATCACCTAGCTTAAACGCCTTTTTTAAAGTCGCTACACGCGAAATTTGGGGCGTTTGCACGATTTTTACGGCACTTCTATCTAAATATTTTCGTGCGTTTTCGCCACTAGATTCGCCCTCCATAAAAATCGTATCTGCAATGCCAAGCGTAGGAATTATGCAATCAATCCCGCGTAAATCCACCGCAAACAATCTATCCAAAGCCTCAAAATCCACGCAAAATCTTGCCGCATCGCTCACTGCCACAAACTCACTATCTACGCATTGCAAAGCATTTTCAAGCGATTTTTGGCGCGAATCCCCGCCTCGCACGATTTCATAATCGCAAAATCGCTTCATATACGCCACTTCAAGCGCGTTTGCGGTGATAATCGTTTTGGCAAATTTATATCGCGCGTTGAAAATATCCGCCACAAAGAGCCAAAGCGGTTTTTCGCCCACTCGAATCCAATGCTTTTTCACCGCACTTTTTTTGCAAAATCGCCTTGATTCACCCGCGCTCATAATGATTAAAGACATATTTTCTGTCATTTTGCAACCTTATTTGAAAAATTTATGCTAAAAAATGCAAATTTTAAAGTTTATTTTATAAATTTTACGCTAATTTTAAACTTTTAAAAATCCAAAATTAAGGAAATTTATGACGCAATTATACTACGCAAAGCAGGACATTATCACAAAGGAAATGGAATTTGTCGCAAATAGCGAGGAAATCGCGCCCGAGCTCGTCAAAAACGAAATCAAAAAAGGACGCCTAATAATCCCCGCAAATATCAACCACAAGCACCTAAAGCCCATTGGCGTAGGCATTGCCACAAAAACCAAAATCAACGCAAATATCGGTAGCTCTAGCATTGAAAAGTGCATAGAAAATGAAATATTAAAAACGCAAACCGCCATAAAATACGGCGCAGACACGATTATGGACTTAAGCACGGGCGGAAATTTAGATGAGATTCGCGCCGCTGTCATCGCAAATTCTCCCGCGCCCATCGGCACTGTGCCTATGTATCAAATTTTGCACGATTTAAAGGACGACATTTTGAGCCTTGATATTAAAACTATGCTTAATACGCTAGAAAAACAAGCAAAGCAGGGCGTGGATTATTTTACGATTCATTGCGGATTTTTGGCGGAGCATTTGCCTTATATCTCAAAGCGAAAAATGGGAATCGTCTCGCGTGGCGGGAGCTTAATGGCATCGTGGATAATGCACCACAAAAAGCAAAATCCCTTTTATGAGGCATTTGATGAGATTTTAGAGATTTGCAGGGAATATGATGTGTCGCTGTCTTTGGGCGATTCGCTGCGTCCGGGTTGCTTGTATGATGCAAGTGATGAGGCGCAATTTAGTGAGCTAAAGGTTTTAGGCGAACTTGCAATTCGCGCAAATGAGCGCGATGTGCAGGTGATGATTGAGGGACCGGGGCATATTCCGCTAAATCAAGTCGAGCGCAATATGGAAATCGAGCGTGAGCTGTGTAATGACGCGCCGTTTTATGTGCTAGGACCGCTTGTAACGGACATTGGCGCAGGGTATGACCATATCGCAAGTGCGATTGGCGCGTGTGTGGCGGCGTGGAAAGGCGCAGCAATGCTTTGCTATGTAACGCCAAAAGAGCATTTAGGACTGCCAAACGCAAATGATGTGAGGGAAGGCATAATCGCCTATAAAATCGCCGCACACGCCGCAGATATAGCGCGTGGGCGAATCAACGCGCGAGTGAGAGATGACGCAATGAGCGATGCGAGATATGGCTTTGATTGGAATAGGCAATTTGAACTCGCCTTAGATAGTGAGAGAGCAAAGGAATTCCACGATGAGAGTTTGCCCCAAGACGCATTTAAAGATGCGGATTTCTGCTCTATGTGCGGACCAAAATTTTGTAGCTACAAAATCTCTCAAAATATTTTTAAAGAATATAGTGGCGAATCTGTCGAATCTAACGATAGATTCGCACAATCAAAAGGAGCATAAAAATGAAAAAAAACGAAGTTTTAGATAAATTAAAAGGCGTGATTTATCCTAATTTTAAGCGCGATATTGTGGATTTTGGCTTTGTCAAAGATATTGAAGTAAATGGCGAATCTATAAAGATTTTGCTTGAAATTCCCTCAAATAGCGAGGAAGTGGCGGACAAATTGCGTGAATCCATTGCAAATCTTTTTGCGCCAAAAAGCGTGGAGATTCACATAAAAACGCCCCAAATCACACAAGATTCGCCTAAGCGCAAAAATATCGCGCCCAATATTAGGCATTTTGTTATGGTTAGCTCGGGCAAAGGTGGCGTGGGT
>JBNMHH010000154.1:0-5099 GCA_050872665.1 Helicobacteraceae bacterium | reverse complement strand
TTCTATGATTAAAACACGCATTTATTTAATCCTTTAAAATAAAAATGAATTTGAAATTATATCATATTTTAAACAATTTTTAAGCAAATTTTAAAAAATAATCGTTTTATTTTTGTGGATAAAGATTCGCTCATCGATTGCAAGTTCCACCGCACGGGCTAAAACCACGCGCTCAATATTGCGCCCAGCCTTTTGCATATCCCTCCACGAAAGCGTGTGATTCACCTGCATAATATCTTGGCAGATAATAGGACCGCTATCTAATTCGCTCGTAACAAAATGCGCCGTTGCGCCGATGATTTTCACGCCACGCGTATAGGCTTGTTTATAGGGATTCGCCCCGATGAATGCGGGGAGAAAGCTATGATGAATATTTATAATGCGATTTTCGTAATGCGCGATAAAATGTGGGCTTAAAATCCGCATATATTTTGCTAGGACGATAAAATCAGGGGCGAATCGACCGCAAACTTCAAGCATTGAATCCTCAAAATTTGGCGAATCGTGGGAAATGTGAAAATATGGAATGTGGAATTTTTCCACAAGTGCGCCCAAATCGGCGTGATTGGCAATGACTGCCTTTATGTCAATGTCTAGCTCGTTATTGTAGTGCTTGATTAGCAAATCGCCCAAGCAATGCGCCTCTTTGGTGCAAAAAATGACAATGGATTTTTTGCGTTTTTGTGTAACCTTTATAAAAGATTGTGGCGGGAGGATTTTGCGGAGTCGCGATTCTATTGCGCTTTGGGTGGAATCGTGGGAATTTGCGCTAGATTCGCCATTGAAAGGCGATTCATCGCCAAAGCAATCCACACTTTTGCCATTAGATTCGCTTGTTTCTTTTCGCAAAAGGGCTGCACCCCCCACCCCGCTCCCCCTACGCGCCAAAAGCTGTCGCTTTTCGCTTTTAGGGGGAGAGCCTCGCTTATCCGATTCTAGCAAAAAATCGGCGTTCGCACTACTGCTCACTTCTCCCGATTTTTTGCACCACGAATCGGGCGAGATTCGGTTCGTGCTGTCGCACGGATTATTTTTACTAGATTCTGCGCTATGCGCAGAATCTACAACGGAAGGATTTTCGGTTTGGCTTTCGTAGTTTTTGGCAGATTTTGGGCGCGAAGCTAGACTTGGAGTCTGTGAGTGCCCGAAATCTGCCAAATCTGCGGAATGCAATTCTAAAGACGAACTGCCCTCGCCCAAAGACGAATTTATACCCTCCACGCTAATTTCCGTTCGCATAAAGAAATATTCATTTTCCTTATCCACAAATTCATCGTTTTTTTCGATATTAAAATCTAGCAAATTGCTTGAAATCTTATGCACCAAGCCGCGCGAATCAGGTGTGCTTATTAAAATTATGTAATTCATTTGATAATATTTATTTGTGAGAAAACTGCGCTCACAGCCTCTGCGCTAAATTTTTTAAGATAATTATCAATCACGCCCTCTTTTGCCCACACAGGCTCTTTCACGCCACTTAGCTCTTGCAGTAACGCCACTGCCTCTTTTTGTGTGCCGACTAAATCAATTAGCCCCACTTCTTTGGCGTCATAGGCGTTAAAAATTTTGCCCTCTGCATAGATTCGATAATCCAAATTCCCAAGCGTTTTTGCCCTAGCATTCGCCACATCGCGCACAAACATTGCGTATTGCTGATTTAGGACGCGCTGCAAATACGCCCTCTCATTGTCGCTCCATTTGCGCGTCATCGTGCCTACTTCCTTAAACTCTCCAGCCTTTAGCCCCTGAGATTGGACGCCGATTTTGCCTAGCAAATCCTCGATATTATAGCCATTAAAAATCACGCCAATCGAGCCAATCATTGCGCCACGATTCGCCACGATGAATCGGCTATACATTCCTGCATAGTAGCTTCCACTTGCCATAGTGCCACGCACATAGCTAACTACGGGGATTTTGGTGTTTAGCTCTGCTAACATATCTGCGATTTCAATACTCGCCGACAAACCGCCACCGGGCGAATCAATGATTAACAAAACGCCCTTTAGATTGGGAAAATTTTTTAGCGATTCAATCTGCGTGGCAAATAAATCGCTTCTAAAAATGGGACCTTCCAAATAGATTCGCGCTAAATTTATATTTAGCGTTTTTGGCGGTGTAAAGGCGATACAAAGCACGATAACTAGCAAAATAAACAAACAGCTTTTAAAATAAGTTTGAATGAAATTTAGCGGTTTTATGACAAAAAATCGCCACGCTTTTTTAAATGCTTTCAATTTCTATCCTTTTTCCGTTAATGTATAAATCCTCTACTTCCCGCGCGTGTAGCAAAAAGTGCAAAGGCACTTGGCTACTTTTGGCAATGTCTTTGACATAAAACACCGCCAAATCACTTGCCTTGCCACGCTCCAAAGAGCCATTGTTGAATCCAAAGCGTTTGGCGACATTGCGCGTAATGCCAAGCATTATCTCTTTTGCCAAAGCATTTACATCAAATCTCCTATACGCAAAAAGCGCACACCGCGCCTCATCAAGCTGACTTAGCGAGTGATTTGAGCTTTTGCCATCAGTGGCTAAAATTAGCTTAAATTTAAAATCCTTTGCCTTAAAAAAGTCAAAATAGCGATTGTTTAAAAGGCGATTACTGCGCGGGGCAGAGATAATATCGCTATCTAGCTTTTGGAGCAATTCAAAATCATCATTGCTTAGATAAAGGCAGTGCGTAAAAAGCGTAGGCACTTGGCTAAAAAGCTCCATAAATTCTCTCTTTGTGTAAAATGGACGCGCATTTTCCACGCCAAAGCTATTTTTGAAAAAGTCCTTAAAATAGCCTTTTCCGTAATCTAGCCAAATTAACTCCTCGCGCGATTCAAGCAAATGCGTGGTTACAAGCATTTTGCCTCTCCTAGCAATATCAAGCGCGTAATCCGCCAAATCGCTATGCAAAGCATAAGGCGAATGCAAAGCGATAGCGTTTTTAAAGCGCGGATTTTCTAGCAATTTTGCTTTTTTGAATCGCTCAGCGAAATTTTCTTTAATTTGCTCGATTCGCGCCTCATTTGTCCCCATAATCTCATTAAAATACACCACTTTAAGCGGACTTGTGCTTAATGCCTCCAAATCCGCACCCGTGCTACTAATCGCCCCGACACTGCCCGTGCCTGTGCGTAAAACCTCTTTTATGCCCTCTTTTATCGAATCGCTATCGTTAAAAAATTCGGCGCGATGATTCATCACCGAATCAAGCCACACGCCGAAATTCCCGTAATTTAGCGTGGAGGCATTGCCACTAAATTCAAAATGAATGTGCGGATTGATAAACGCAGGGGTAATCACGCAGGATTCATAGAATTTGCTAGGGATTTTAGGGCTTTTTAGCGATTCGTAATCGCCCACTTTTAAAATCTTATCCTCGCTAAATAAAATCCCGCCATTTTTGATAATCTCAAAATGCTTATTACACGAAATAACCGCACTACCGCCGATTAGTTGAATCTCTCTTGCCATTTTAGTCCTATTTTATTAGATTTACATCGATTTTATTGTAGGGAATCTCAATGTTTGCGCTATCTAACGCCTTTTTGACATTCTCAATCATCTTGCTTTTTGTGGTCGCAAATGTGCTATTATCAAGCACCCACGCGCGAATCACAAATTCCACGCTACTTGCTTGAAGCTCATTTACGCCTACAAAGATTTTTTTACTAGCATCTTTTGTGCCATTATCGATATTTTCAGTCGCCTCTACTGCGCGATAAATGACGCTTTTCACGCTGTCAATATCGCTATCATAGCTCACACCCACAAGCCAGTCGATTCGCAAGATGACACTATCAGCGTCAAGGATTTGTGGCAATGCGTGGGGCTTTTCTTTGATTTTATGCAAATGTTTTTTGGTATAATTTATCACTTGGCTTGTGGCAACATTCGTATTTGGCATAATCACTAGCTTTCCGTCCGCCATTCGCATATAAGTGTGAAATAGCGAAATGTCCTCCACAATGCCGACTAAGCCACCAATTTCGATTTTATCATCTTTAGTAAAAGGGCGAAAAACCACGAGCATTATGCCACTTGCGAGGTTTGATAGCGAATCTTTTAGTGCCAAAGCGATTGCCAAACCCGCCGCACCAAGTGCTGCAATAATCGAAGTCGTTTGAACGCCCATCGTGCCAAGCGTGGCGACTACGACTAAAATCATAATGCCGACAAATGCGAGTTTGGATAGGAATCCAGCTAACATTTCGTCCTTTAGCACACGCAACAAAATCTTTCTCACGCGCCCCGCGATAAAGTAGGCAAACCACAGCCCAAAGATTAAAATAAATATCGCCTTTGAGCCGACTACAACGGCATTCATAAGCTCTTCGCCCATTAAATAAAGCATATTTAGTAATTTTTCTGTCATTTTAGATTCGCCCCTTTTTTTAGATAAATTGCAAAATTTTGCCTTTTAGATTCGCGCCATTATAGGGCGAAAATGCGTCATTTACACTAACGCACGAATCCAAATCCACCGCCATTAGCTTTGCCTCTTTGCCTTTTTGTATTTTGCCACAATTTAGCCCCAAAATTTTGGCTGGATTTTCCGCACATAGCGTAAATAATCGCTCCAAAGAAATAATCTTTTTTTCAACCAAATTGCTATACAAAAGCGCGAAATAATGCGAAATAGCTTCGATTCCATACTCCGCATTGCCAAAAGGCAACTCTTTTTTGGAGTTAAAATGCGCACATTGAAGCGAGGTTAGAATATCAATGTCGCCATTTTGGAGCGATTCAAGCAATTTATCACGCTCTTTTGCGCCCTTTAGTGGCGGATTGATTTTTGCAGCCGTATTGTAATCCTTACACGCTTCATCGGTTAAAATTAAGTGGTGTGCGGACACTTCGGCGAAAATTTGTGGATTGTGCTTTTTTGCTTGATTGATTAGCTCAAGTGAGCGAATCTCGCTAATCGCGCTAAAAACGACTTTGATTCCATAAAAAATCGCCACTTCAAGCATTAAATGAAGCATATTTAGCAATTTTTCTGTCATTTAGATTCCTTATAAAAATTCGCGCTTTTTAGATTTGCGTGGTTTTTAGATTGATAGGATTTACACATTAGCAAGATTCGTGCCTTTTACAAAAATCGC
>JBNMHH010000153.1:0-5139 GCA_050872665.1 Helicobacteraceae bacterium | reverse complement strand
GTGCTAAAATCGCCGTAAGAATATCAGTGGAGGGGCGAAATGAGTAATATTTGCATTGTGAATCGCTTTAATCTAAATAGCGCGATTCTTAGCATTCATAGGACAAAATTAGGCGTTAGTGTCGTAACGCGGGATTATCAAGCCTGTGTGGTGGAAAATGGCTCTCTTAAAAAGCGCACCAAGCTAATAAACTCCACGCAAATCCCGCATAAATTCGCCAAAAGCTCATCTGCTAGTGAAAAATTTATCTGCGTTTGCGATGCCGAAGCACCACACGCAATCATCGCTAAAATCAACTCCACTATCAAGCAAACCGCCACCATTACCGCGCATTTAAAAAATGTCAGCGCGTCAAATTTCACGCCAGATTCCACTATTTTAGCCACAGGGGGCGAGGACGGACGCGTTTATCTCTATGCCACCAAAAATTTTAAAAAAATCCTAACTCTGCCCTATCGCCCCGATTACATTTCATCAATCAACTTTTCAAATGACGGCAGATTCGTCCTTGCCACTTGTTTTAATAAATCCAATATCATTTATGACACGCAACGCGCCAAAGCCATTAGCATTTTTAACACCAGCGAAGTCGTGGAATGGGGCGAATTTTTTGAAAACAACGCCAAAGTTATGCTTATTACGAGGGATTTTCAATCTATCATCTATGACACCCACGCAAATGAAGTGCTAAATGCCGCAAATATTTTTAACTCGTGGCCTAATATTTTTAGCATTGATGAGGGCGCAGGAATCGCCATTGTCGGCACGAGAGACGGCGGAATCTACCTTGTAAATATCCACGAAAATCATATCATTTTTCACTTGCGCTTAGAGGAAGTAGTCGGCATTAGCGCGATTTGCGTGCATTTGGGTTGCATATTTGTAGGCGGAATCAACGGCGAACTTTTAGTCATCAGCTACACGCAAAATAGCGAGGCATTTCAAAAAGCCTGTGAAGCGAAAAATTATGCCGAAGCAAGTAAAATGCTCGAATCAAATATCTTTTTATCGCTTTTGCCTTGCGCTAGGGTTTTTGATGAGGATTGGGAAAAGATTTTAAAAGAGGCAATCGCGCTTTTAAGCGACAATAAAATCGATGACGCAATAGGGCTTACAAATCCCTTTACAAGCCAAGATATTAGCAAAAGGGACGCTTTTAATGTGTATTTGGAGAAAAAGGATTTTATCAAGCAGTTTAAGGAATTGGTGGAAAATAAATTTTATGAGGAAGCCTACAATATGTCGCTAAATACGAAGTTTTTAACCAAAACCGCGCATTATGAAATGCTCGAATCTGCGTGGCAGTCCGCCTTTGTAACGGCGCGAAAAATTGTAGAGGAAAATAGAAATAATGTCGAGTTAGCAAAGCGACATTTAGAGCCATTTATGAAAACGCCCAAAAAAGAAATCATTATGCAGCTTTTAAACAACACGCGGCTATTTAACGAGGCGGAGGAATACATTAAAACGCAGAATTTTAAGGCTTACTTTGCGCTTGTGGGGAACTTTGGCTTTTTAAAAGAGGGCGTTTTGTATAAAAAAGTTTTAGCTTTGGGCGAAAATATCTTTGACAAAGTGCTAGAGGCGAAAAACGCCGATAATTACGAGGAATTTAATCGGCTTTCAAAGTTTTTGGCGAATTTTCCATTTTATAAGGAATCCATTGCAAATATGAATGTCGTGGTGGCAAAAAAGAATGAAATGCTAAAGCTAATCGCGCAAAAAAAGAAAGCAGAGGCGTATAAACTCGCATTAGAGTTTGAGGAATTGCAGTATTTAGATGAGTTTAAGGGCTTGTGTGCGGAGTTTGAGGCGGTGGCGCAAAAGGCGATTGCCACTGCGCATAGCGGGAATCCAGAGGGCTTAGGCGAGGTTTTTGGCGAGTATATGCAAATTAGCTTTTGGGCAGATAAAATTAAGGCAATCTATCAAGTGGCGTATTTGGAGGAATTCGCCCAAAAAATTAAGAGCGAAAAAGATGCGATAAATTGGGAGCAAAGCGTAAAAAACTATGTCCAAATCTTTGGCAAAGATGATGATATAAATTTCTTTTGCAACGCAAATGGCTTGAAAAATGATAGCGCGGACTTTGCAAGGCAACCCTTTAGCTTTCAAAAAACGCTACTTAGTCGTGTGGTGTGAATCTTTTGGGGCGAAATTTGGGTGAATGTGGCTTTGAATCTAGTGGCGATTCGTGCGAATCTATGCTTGATTCTACGCAAGATTCGTGCGAATCTATGGGCGAATCTGTGTTTGATTCGCTTGAATCTAAAGACGAATCGTGCGAATCGCTCGAATCTAAGCGTGAATCTAATAAATCCACAAGCGATTCGCCATTTCTGCGCTTAGATTCGCTTCCAAAATCGCTACTTGCGCTAAAAAAACCGCCCAAAAATCTTTTTTACAAAGGCGATTTGTCCTTGCTAGATTCATTCAAAGTCGCCATTGTCGGCACTCGTGCCCCCAATCCCTATACCAAATCCTTAACCGCCGAACTTTCCCACGCTATTTCACAATACGCCGTTGTGGTAAGTGGCGGTGCGCTTGGCGTGGATATTATCGCCCACACCCACGCATTTCCACGCACCATTATGATTGCGCCAAGTTCGCTTGAAATCATCTATCCGCGCGAAAATGAGAAAATGATTCAAAAAATCGCCTCCACCGCGCTAATTTTAAGCGAATATGAGAGAGGCTATATCCCGCATCGCCATAGCTTTTTGGAGCGCAATCGCCTTGTGGTGGGGCTTAGCGACATTGTGATTTTGCCACAGGGCGATTTAAAAAGCGGGACGAGTTCTAGTGCGAAATTTGCTGTCGCGCTAAAAAAGCCCATTTTTGTGTTGCCACATAGGTATGATGAAAGCACTTTGACAAACGCGCTTTTGGCGCGTGGCGAGGCAAAGGCGATTTATAATATCAATGATTTTGTGGAGGAATATATCGCGCCACATTGCGCCAAATCAAGCGTGGCAAAGGGCGAATCGCGCGAATCTAAATGCGATTTTAGCCACGAATCCGATGAAATCCTAATCTTTTGTGCCAAACGCCCCAGCTTTGAGGAAGCATTCGCAAAATTTGGCAATAAAATCCTAGAATACGAGTTTAGCGGACAATTAGTGCGCGAAAACAACACGATTCGCACCAAATGATAGCAATCGACTTTGGGCTAAAGCGCATAGGCATTGCGTGGAAATGTGGCGAAATCATTTTGCCACTCCCAGCAATCGCTTTTGCCACGCCTACGCAAGTCGCCAAAGATTTATGCGATATTTTGGTGGCAAAAAAGGCAAAAGTTTTGGTGGTAGGAATCGTGAAAGAGGAATTACAAGCCGTTTTAGATGAGATTTTGGCGATGATAGATTTTAGTGGCGAAATTATAAGCGTTGATGAAAATTTAAGCTCATTAGAAGCCGAAACTCACATAAACGGACGCAAAAATAGCAAAAAACTCCGCAAAGACGGAACGCTAGATAGCCTATCCGCGATGATAATATTAGAGCGGTATTTAAGTGGGTTGCGGTAATTTCAACCCTTTGCAGAGCCTCGTGTAAGTAGTCTTTGAGGGTATAAGGAGTTATACATTAACGAGGCTCCGCAAAGGATTGAATCAAAGGCGCATTAGGGCGCAGACGCGAATCCAAAATCCCCCTAAAACCTCTTCTTACTAACATCTGCTAGTATTTCTTTAGCTACGCCATTTACTTTTTTGGTTATATCATCAGTTGCTTTTGCTACGGCTACATTTTCTTTGGTTACTTCATCTAATTCTGCTATGACTTTATTGATTTGTTCTAAGCCACTTGTTTGCTCTTTTATAGATTCACTCATTTCTGTAACAGATTGCACTAATATATTGATATTTGCTTCAATCTCACTAAGCGAATGCGTAGTGCGCTCGGCAAGTTTGCGAACTTCATCGGCGACAACGGCGAATCCTCTTCCGTGTTCCCCAGCTCTAGCTGCCTCAATAGCAGCATTTAGTGCTAGTAGATTGGTTTGCTCTGCTATGTCTTTAATGACACTTACAATATTGCGAATATCATCTGCTTGTTTAGCGCATTGCTCTGTGCGCTCATTTACTTCCTGCATAGAGGCATTGATTTGCTCTACTGCTGAGGTAGATTGCTCTAGTGATGAGGCTTGGGTTTGAGAGCATTGCGTTAGCTTTTGCATTGATTGCTCTAAGTCTTTGCAGTGATTATCTAATTCTTTGGCAAATTGTGAGCTGGAATTTAGCATTGCTTTTATGACTTGTCCCAAAGTATTTGTAACGACTTCTACTTTGCCTTTTGCTTCATTTACTTCTGTGGTAAAATCCAAACTCGTATATGCGCTAAATACTCTAGCAATTTCATTAGTATCACTACCTATTTTATCTTGGAGTGAATCTAGCATTTTATTTAGCACATTTTTTAGCTCGATTAGCTGAGGATTCGCTGGGCTTTGAGTGATTCTAGCAGTTAGATTGCCCTCTTCGATTTGCTTTGCTGTATCGGCGGATTGCAATATCGCTTCCTCATCTTGGGTTAGGCTTTTCTTTGTGCGCTCTATATTTTCATTGATGGCTTTGCTAATGGTGCTAAATTCATCATTGCCCGTTAGTGGGATAGGATTTGGCGGGATATTTGTCTTATGATTTAGATATGCAAAGAAAGCATTTAGTCCATTTTGCATAATATTTAGTGGCTTAAATAAATAGCGAATGCTAAATAGCAATGCCACTCCACCTAGCACAAGCAATAAGATTGCTAATCCCATAGAGATTAAAAAACTTTGATGAATCACCTCTACGAAGTCAGATTCATTTGCCTCTGTGGCGATTATCCAGCCTGAAGGCATTTGATGATAAAAGACTACTTTTTTATTGCCACCAAATGTCGTCTCAAGCCTACCTTGCGGATTGCTTTTGCTCTGCGTAAGAATCTGCGCTCCTAGCTCATCAAACTCTGCTTGATTTTCTTTAGTTAAATCTTTATGCACGAAAACTTTGCCTTTGGAATCAATTAGCAATACTTGAAGGCTAGGTAATTCTTTAAGATTCATTCTATTAAATCTCTCTTGGAAAACAGAAGGAATCACATTTGCGCCAATTACGCCTATGAATCTGCCGTCTTTGAAAATGGGGAGGGCGGTGGT
>JBNMHH010000152.1:0-5168 GCA_050872665.1 Helicobacteraceae bacterium | reverse complement strand
TGACAAGCAAAAGTTAGATTTCTTGCGGAAATTTGCCAATACGGATTACAATATCGATGTGAATTTGGTGCTTAGCGCGACTACGAAATTCGAGGATTTGCGCGATATTTATGGCTCATTTAGCATTTTAAATATTGATACTTTGATTTTTTCTAAAGTAGATGAAAGCAAGGGCTTTGGCAATATATTTTCGCTGATTTATGACACCAAAAAGCCCGTTAGCTACCTCACTATCGGGCAGGAAGTGCCAGAGGATATTTTGGTGGCAAAAAACGACTATATCGCGGATTATATTATCAATGGCTTTTCAAAGCCCAAGCGCAGTGCCATTATCCGCGCATCATTTTAAGAAAAAGCTATGCAAAATCAAGCAGCAGGATTGGATAAACTTTTAGCGGATTTGGAGCGCGATAAAGAATCACGCGCGATTCAAAGCGATTTGGGCGCAACCAAAATCATCGCCATTACTTCAGGCAAAGGTGGCGTAGGGAAATCCACCATAAGTGCGAATCTCGCCTACACGCTTTGGGATATGGGCTATAAAGTCGGTGTTTTTGACGCAGACATTGGGTTAGCGAATTTAGATGTGATTTTTGGTGTGAAAGCCACGCAAAATTTACTTGATGTCCTGCAAGGACGCGCGAATCTAAATGATATTATTATCCCACTTGAAAGCGGACTTAGCCTAATCCCGGGCTACACGGGGGAAGAGATTTTGCAATATGACGAGGGCGTGGTGGCGAATCTGCAAAGCGATATTTTGGATAATTTGGATTTTTTACTAATTGACACGGGGGCGGGAATCGCAAAAAGCGTGCAACGATTCATTGAAATTAGCAATTATTTGATTGTAGTAACCCAGCCTGACCCCAGCGCGATGACGGACGCTTACGCTTCTATCAAAGTCGCCTCCAAAAATAAAAATAAAATATTTTTGATTATCAATCAAAGCAAGGGATTAAAAGAGGCAGATAGCATTTTTAGCCGAATCCAAAGCGTGGCAAGTGCCAATATCCCGCATTTGGAATTGCAAATGCTTGGCAAAATCCCCACGAGTGATATTATCACGCAATCAAGTCGCTCACGCAAACTTTTTACCAAACTCTTTCCGCAATCGCCACCCACCGCTAGTATCCAAACAATCGCGCGAAATTTAGTGCAATCCATTGGCGAATCTGTGGAACAAAATATGCTTTTAAATAACGAAAACCGATTCAATAGATTCGTTAGAAATCTGCTCTATCGCTTTTAGGGACGGCGTTGCGGTAGATTCGTAGAGTTGGTTAAAACAAAAGAAGGTTTAGCCATTGAAGCAGGATAATTACATAAGTTTTAGCGTTGTCGTGGGCTTTTTCGTGGGGCTTATAGTCTCTGCGATAAAGTTTAATAGCCCAGAGTGGATTATCCTATGGACGATTATTTGCACGAGTGTAATGTATCTAATCGCGCTTTGCGTGGCGAGTTTTTATATGAAATACATTGATTTTGATGAGAAAAAGATGAATATTAAGAAGTTAGATTCGCGCTTGGATTATTATCTAAACGAATTTGACAAGCGCGAAAAAGAAGCACTAAATATTAGAAAATACTTAAAGCACAATCTAAGTGCCACAAATGACGATGAGTAAGGGCTTAAGAAATGCAAAATAATGTAGAAAAATACGCCACCGAGTTAAAGCACTCGCAAGATTCGCTAATGTTGCAATATATGCCAGCACTTCGGGCAATGGCGTTTCGATTGCGAGAGCGACTGCCAAGCTCCATTGACATAAATGACTTAATTTCAATCGGCACAGAGGAAATGATAAAACTTGCACGGCGATATGATAGCTCCATAAATGATAGCTTTTGGGGTTACGCAAAAATGCGCGTTTATGGCTCAATGCTTGATTATTTGCGCGAATTAGACATTGTCTCGCGTTCAAGTCGCAAACTAATAAAATCTATCGATAGAGAAGTCTCAAAATATTTTAACGAACATGAGGAAGAACCTACTGATGAGTATTTGGCAGAGATTTTAGGCGAAGATGTGAAAAAAATAAAAGAAGCACGAATCGCTTCAGATATTTACTCAGTGATTCCCATCGATGAGCAATATAACGCCATAATCGCGGATAATGTCGTAGAAAATGTCCAGCAAGATGAGTTAGTCAGCCTAATAAAGGACATTTTATCATCGCTTACCAAGCGCGAACAAACAATCATTCAACTTTATTATTTCGAGGAATTATCACTGGGGGAAATTAGCGAGATTTTAAACATTACTAGCTCACGAATCTCGCAGATTCACAAAGAAGTCATCAAAAAGATTCGCAATCGCTTAGGGGACATAAATGGCTGATATTCTAAGCCAAGAGGAAATTGACGCCCTACTTGAAGTCGTAGATGATGATAGTGGCGAAAGCAAGGATTTAGATAGTAGCGACATTCTAAATAAAAAGCAAGTAACGCTTTATGACTTTAAACGCCCCAATCGCGTTAGCAAAGAGCAGCTCCGCGCGTTTCGCGGGATTCACGATAAAATGGCGCGGAATCTTAGCTCACAAATATCTGCCATTATGCGCTCAATCGTGGAGATTCAGCTACATTCAGTTGACCAAATGACTTATGGCGAATTTTTGATGAGTTTGCCAAGCCCGACTAGCTTTAATATTTTCTCAATGCGTCCGCTTGATGGCAGTGGCGTTTTGGAAATCAATCCCAGCATTGCGTTTCCTATGATTGATAGGCTTTTGGGTGGCAATGGTGAGCCTTACGAGGTGAATCGCGAGTTTAGCGACATTGAGCTAAGCCTCATTGATACGATTTTGCGCTATGTGATGAGCAATCTTAAAGAGGCGTGGAGTTCGGTAACGGAGATTTTCCCCGCTGTTGATGCAAAAGAAAGTTCGCCTAGCGTCATACAGATTGTTGCGCAAAATGAAATCGTCATTATGGTTGTTATGGAAATCACAATCGGGCATTCTAGCGGAATGATGAATATTTGCTATCCTGTGATTTCACTTGAATCTGTGCTTTCGCGCTTAGCAAGTAGGGATTTAATGCTAAGTGAAACAAACTCTAAAAAATCACGCAATAAAGAGCTCCAAGTGCTAATCGGCGGTGCGCTTGTAAATGTAAGCGCAATGCTAGGAAGCGCGAATCTAAGCCTAGAGGAAGTGCTTGAATTGCGCGTGGGCGATACGATTCGCCTTGACCGCGTGGCTGATGACACAATCATCGTAAATATCGATGAGAGAGATAAATACATTGCCGAAATTGGTTTGCAAAGATATAGAAAAACTATAAAAATAAAAGATATAATAGAAACTGAAAAAGATAAAGTTAAAGAAGTCCTAGAAATGTTAGAAAGCAACCGCAAACACCGCGTGGAAAACATAAAAGAGGACGAGGAGGAAGCGTAAGTGAAAGATTTTATCAATCTTATCAAAAATGAGAGCGTTTCCACTATTAGCGGACTTACGGGCAGAAACGCAAATATCACAAATGACAATATCACAGAAATCGCGCAAATCACATTTCAACCGCCTTTTGTCAAAGTCGCACTAGAGGACGGCGCGGGTTCGCCTATCATTTTCATCGCGCCTAGCAACCTAACTATCGGCTTGGCAGACTTAATGCTAGGTGGCGATATGGTGGATAAGGGCATTGCAGAGGGAGCGCAAATCTCAAATGACGATTTAGACGCGCTTAAAGAAATCGTCTCAAATATTTTCTCTGCCATTTCTACCGCGCTAAAGGCGCAAAAAACGCTACCAAAAATGGAGTTTAAAATAACAGACGCTAAGATTTTAAACGACAGCGAGGAATTTAGCGGATTTGATAGAGGGTGCAAGTTTAATTTTGACTTGGAAAATTTACATACGGAATTTATCGTGCTTTTAAGTCGAAAGATTGAAAATGAATTTTCCCCGCAAGATTCAGCAAAAACTGCGAGTGCAGGAAATGGAGGCAATATGAATAATGTTCATCTAAATGGCACGGAGGCGCGTAATATCGCAATGCTACTTGATGTCAAAATGCAAGTGCGTGTGCGAATCGGGCAAAAAAAAATGCTACTTAAAGATGTGATTTCTATGGATATTGGCAGCGTTGTGGAGCTAAATCAACTCGCAAACGACCCGCTTGACATTTTAGTCGATGATAAAGTCATAGCCAAAGGCGAAGTGGTAATCATCGATGGCAACTTTGGCGTCCAAATCACCGAAATCGGCACAAAAAGAGAACGATTAGAGCAATTAAAAGGGTAAATCTATCCAAATTTTTTGTGCGAATCTATTATAAAATCCATAAAATCACCGCCAATATTTTTGCGATTCATATATACAATAATATAAGTTATTTGCAGAAATTTATAATTATTTAAGGATAAAAATATGATTGTATTTGTAAGCGGGACGGGGACGGACATAGGGAAAACTTATATCAATATGCGCTTAAATGCGTTGCTAATGGAGCAAGGACTGAATATTATATCCATAAAGCCCATAGAAACGGGCATAGAGCCAAATTCAGCTTGTAGCGACTTTTTAGGGAGTGCTTCGGCTCACTCACTGCAACGCACACCAAGTGCGTCTCATTCGTTCGCCTCGCACAACCCTAAAAATTCATCTACAATCTTAGAATTTGCAGATTCAGCAAATCTACATAATTCTAATATTTTACCACGCGATGCGTTACTTCACGCACAAAATCAAAGCACCAAAAAAGACATTAGCGAGATTTGTTTTTATACATTCGCGCTTCCAGCTGCGCCGTTTGTGGCGGATTCGCAAGGTGTAATCGACATAGATTTACTAAAAAGCAAGATTTTCGCGTTAGAAAAACAATGCGACATTTTGATGATTGAAGGCGCGGGTGGGCTTTTTGTGCCGATAAAGAGGGATTATTTTTTTGTGGATTTGATGAGTGATTTGCGCCTTTGGTGCGAAAAATCAAATAGCGCGTTTTTATGTATGCTAATCTCAAGCGACAAATTAGGTTGCATTGATGCGATTTTATCGCACACAGAGGCGTTAGAGCGCAGAAATATTGAGTTTATCAGCATTGTAAATGTCTTTGATGAAGCGCAGTTTTTGCAAGTGAGCTATCCATTTTTGCGCCATTTAAAGCGCAATTTTGTTTTTCAAACGCAAGAAAACGAAATATTAGATTTTATTACGAAATTT
>JBNMHH010000151.1:0-5214 GCA_050872665.1 Helicobacteraceae bacterium | reverse complement strand
TTTATGAAAAAAGTCTTTTTATGCTCAATTAGCAATGTCTCAAGTGGCGCGTGTAAGGAGGATTGCGCATATTGTAATCAAAGCGTAAAATATGGCAAAAACGCCCAAATCTACAAATACAAGCCCAAAGAGCAAGTCATCGCTGAGGCGATGAATCTAGCGAAATTTGGCGCAAGTGGCTTTTGCTTGGTAACTTCAGGGCGAGATTTGGATAGCAAAAAATGCGAATATGTCGCGGATTTGGCGCACTCGCTAAAAGCAAAACTGCCAAAAATGCTTCTCATCGCGTGTTGCGGAATCGCAGACAAAGCGTCTTTGGCGCATTTAAAGGCAAGTGGCGTGGATAGCTACAATCACAATTTAGAGACGGCGCAGAGCAATTTTTCGCGCATTTGCACCACACACAGCTTTGAATCGCGCTTTGAGACTTGCCAAAACGCGCTAAGTGCGGGGCTAAAGCTATGCAGTGGCGGGATTTATGGCTTGGGAGAGAGCGTGGCACAGCGAATCGAGCTTTTAAAGGCACTGCAAAGCCTAAATCCGCATTCTAGCCCGATAAATTTTTACATTCCAAACGCCGCCTTGCCCCTTGCAAACGCTGTGATGAGCCGTGATGAGGCACTGCAAACGATTATAATGGCGCGAGAATTATTGCGCGATTCAATCCTAATGCTTGCAGGCGGACGCGAAGTCGTCTTTGGGCGCAATCAGCGCGAGATTTTCAAATACGGCATTGACGCTATCGTGCTAGGCGACTATCTCACCACAAGCGGAGAAGCCCCAAGAGCGGACATTGAAATGCTTTCAAGCTATAACCTAAGAATAGGAAATCTTATAAGCGACAGAAAATGCGCAAGTTAGGGGACAATTTGTTCTGGGGTATGCAATTTCGCAGATTTGCTAAATTTCGGGCATTCGCAGACCATTAGTCTAGTCTCACGCCCAAAATTTAGCAAAAACTACGAAAGCCACACCGCCATTACTTCGATTGTATATTCGTTGCACGAATCAGCTACGAAGCGGTGCGAATTTGCAATTCCTCGTCATTGCGAGGCGAAGCGTAGATTCGCCAAAGCAATCTACGAATCAAAAATAAAACAATAAGATTGCTTCGCTCGTTGCACTCACTCGCAAAGACGGAGTAGAGATTCGTCATTGCGAGGCGGTTCAACGAATCGCCGAAGCAATCCACAAAAAATAACAATAAAAAATCCCAAAAGCCCCCAAATTTTTGCTACAATTCCACCCGCATTTTTAAAATTCAATTTCAAAGGACAAACTATGAAAGCAATTTTAAATCTCACACAGCGCGAATCGCGCAAATCCAAAACACTTGAATTCCCCCCCCCTATTTGCAAAATGAGCGCGTTTTTTAGCAAAATCCGCGCCGTTGCGGTAACTGTGGCATTCTTAGGCACATTCGCACTCGCAGAGGACAGTGGCGTATTTTTGGGCGCAAACTTCGGCTACGCTGGATTCAAGCAAGAATCCATCGGCAGTTTCGACATAAACGGCACTCCCATAGCCACAGGCACGACTACTATTAAGGCGGACAGCTTTAGCGCGGGGGTTTTCGTGGGCTACAAATATTTTTTCAATCCATTCGTAGGAATGCGAATCTACGCAGGATACGATATTTTCACGCCTGAATTTGAGTTTGAGGGTGAGCGCGAAGAGGCGATTTTGCTAAATTTTGGCGCGAATTTGGACTTTTTGGTGAATTTTGTATCTACGGAAAAGGTGGATTTTGGCTGTTTCGGGGGTGCTGGAGTGGGCGGTAATTGGTGGATAAGCAAGGATATTACGCAACTCAAGCGCGATATTAAGGATAGCGGACTAGGATTTAAGGTGAGAGATTTGTCGCTTGATGTAGCGGTGAATGCGGGGCTGCGCGTGAATTTCGCTAGGCGACATAGCATAGAGGTTGGTGCGAGAGTGCCGTTCCTACCGACAATTTTGCTAAATGAGAGTATCGAAGGTAATGGCGCGGGAAATACTGCAAAAGTTACGATGAAGATTCAAAATAGGCAAATCTATGGCGTTGTAACGCGCTATGCGTTTATGTTTTAGTGGCGATTCGCGTTAAAGCCGTTTTCTCCACGCCTTCGCATTCTCTAAATGCGCCCTGTGCGTTGTTTTTAAAAATGTCCCAAAAGGGGAATTTCTTGCATTGCGCGGGACGGACGGGGTAAATCGTGCATTTTTTCTCATCATCGAAAAACACACACGCCAAGCCACTTTTATGGGGCTTTTCGATGAGCGAGTATTGTGAGCCGATTTGACGGACGAATCGCTTTGTAAATGCGCCAAAATCTAGCCCCAAAAAGTCCGCAATTTGCGCCATTTCCGCCTTTGTCAAAAACACATATCCGCTCTCGCCAATGCAACATTTGCCTCCGCATTCCTCGCATTTGGCGGGATTAAAGGCGTAGTCAAAGCCCTCGCATTCCTCTAAAATATGCGCTGATTCGCTATGTGAATCGCCTGAATTTACACACGATTTGCGTGAATCGCTGTGTGATTCGCCCGAATCTACGCACGATTCGCCGTGTGATTCAAGCGATTCACACTTATATTTTTCACTCATAGATTTTCCTTTGCAATCTTTATGCTTTGCGTTTTGCAAAGCGCAAAAATCTCCCTTGCCTCCGCGCTATGCGCCTCATCGATAAAGTTAAAAATGGGTGGCAACACTTCCAAATATTTTTTGCTAAAATCCGCGCAAATCATCGCCAAAGTAGCATTGCGCTTGGATTCCGCACTAGCATTTTTTTTAGGATAGATAAATTGCAACGCACTCACATTAAAGCCAACCGCCCTAAGGTGCGCAAAAATCTCAGGCAACTCGCTACTTTTATAGCAAAAAATAAATTTGCCACTCTTTTTTAGCGCGGATTTGGCGAAATGACATAGTTTGTCAAAAGGCAGATTTTCGCTTTTTTTTGCCAAAAAGATATGATTATTGCGCGGTGGCGGGGAAAATCTATCATAAAAAGGCGGATTTGAGATTATAAAATCAAACTTTTTGGCGTGTAAATTGCGCGGATTTAGGGGCGAATCGCTCGGCAAGTCAAGCACATTTTCGCAAAAAATCTCCGCATTTAGCTTATTAAAATCCGCATTTTTCTTGCATAATTTGGCATTTATCTCATCAATATCAAGCAAACTAAGATTTACGCTAAAATCCCTAGCACAGAGTAATCCTAAGATTCCACAACCCGCGCCAATGTCAAGTAAGGCAACCTCACGCTTCAAAAATCTTGTAATAAACGCATACAAAAATAAACTATCGCTATTATAGCAATAGCCATTTTGTAGCTGATATAGGCTTAGGACGGCTTTATCCATACTGCAATGTCCTCGCCCACGCAATTTGCCCACAAAATCCTACCGCCAAAATCGCTATAAAAGTTCCGCCCACGCGCCATTTTCGCGGATATAAAAACAAGCAACAAATCGATTTTATCCTTAAAAATCTCAAAGCTATCCGCGCCACCCTCGATTATGCTAAAGCCCTGTGCGGGGAGCGAATCGACATTATCATAAAGATTCACAGCGCGATTTGGGACGCTATAAACGCGCAAATTCCTATCCTCGCATTGTTTTAGGCTTTTTTCACCGCCAAAAATGCAGACATTTGGGGCTTTTTTCACGCTAGATTCGCCACTAAATTCGCTATGTCCGCCACTTAGGCGCGAATCTAGTAGCGGATTATCATTTAAAATCGTCCTTGCGCTTATGATGATTCGCTCCGCAATCGTGCGGAGTTTGTGCGAATATGTGCGCGAATCGTTGCTAGAAATTATGCCATTTTCAAAGCTACCATTTAGCCTTTGGGCGACTTTAAAAACGCGCAAACTGCCACTTGTCCGAAGTTTCACAAATGGATATAGCAAATCCACGCCCTTTTGCCTTAAAATGCCTCGCGTGATTTTTGCGCCACAATGCGCCAAATTTTCCGCGCCACCGCGCGAATCTGTGCTATTTTCATCAACGCTAAAAAATATTTGCTTAATTTCCAAAGCCTTTAAAAGCTCCGCACACGGGGGTGTTTTGCCAAAGTGATTGCAAGGCTCTAGCGTTATGAAAATGCCACAATCGCGCAAGATTCCATTATGATTTGCCACTAAAAAATCATAAATCTCACTCGCGCTTGTCAGACTCTGCAATGCCTCAAAATCATCGCCTTTTAGCGCAATGTAGGCACTTTTACACGCTTTTAGCTCGGCGTGTGGCTCACCGCTTTTAGAATGCGCCTCTAGCGCGATAATGCGACTATGCTTATCTAAAATCAGCGCACCCACGGTCGGATTTGGCAGTGCGAGTAGCTGTGAATCCCACGCACAGCGCAACGCCAAGTCCATATAAAAATCAGCATTAAATCGCACTAATTCCATTCAAAAATGCTTTTTGCCTTTTTAATATCGCTATACGCGTAAGATTCGCCTTCCAGCACAAAATGCGATTCGTCCGCACTATCCAAAATCCCGCAGATTTTGCTTTTGTCATTTAGCGTGATTTGGATTTTCTGCCCCACAAAACAAGCAAAATGTTGCGGTTTGCTTAGGATTCGCTCCAATCCCGGGGAACTCACCTCAAGCAAATATGCGCCCTCAAATGGCTCATAAATATCAAGCAGTGGGGAAATAATCTCACTAATCTTTTGGCAGTCGTTATGCGCTATGCCACCCGCGCTATGAATGCAAACGCGCAAAATGAGATTGTCATTTTCACGCACGACTTCAATGTCAAATAGCGTGTAGCCCTCGGATTCGACAATTGGGGCGATTTGGGAGGATAATTTGGCGTCAATCATTTAGATTCGCCTTTTGCGCTCAATTTGCTCTTGGGTGCATCTTGCATAGATTTGCCAAATTTCGAGTGTTCGCAGTCTCCAAGTCTAGTCTCATCACTCAAAACGAAGTTTCCTTGAAAATTTGGCAAAAACTCCGCAACCTCCACCGCAATCCCTTCGATTGTTTGTTGCGGTGGATTCGCAGAATCGCACGAATCGCTTTTAGATTCGCTTGAATCCGAATCAATTCTAGTATTTTGCGTATGTATCTTTTTAAAAATACTCTCTAACTTATTTATCTCATTCAGCGTCCTATCAATCTCAAACACAAGATTCGGCGTCTTATACCACGATAATTGCGTTTGCAAATTCGCGCGAATTGCGCCACTAGCCTTTTTTAGCAATTTTAGCGCATCATT
>JBNMHH010000150.1:0-5222 GCA_050872665.1 Helicobacteraceae bacterium | reverse complement strand
TCTTTAAGCTGGGCGAAAATCTCTACTTTTATAAGGGCTACTTTTTCCCTACGAATTTTTGCGAAATCAGCGTAATGTGGCACAAGCATAGCCTATCCGTGCTAGAGCCAAGCACTTTGGCAAAAATGCGGGGCAAGGATTTTATCGATGTGGGCGCGTGTATCGGCGATAGTGCGGTGCTTTTTGAGAGAGAATTTTGCGATAAGCACATTTACACTTTTGAGCCGACAAAGGAAAATTTTCGCCTTTTAAATCGCACTTTGGAGCTAAATCACTCCAAACGCATAATCCCCGTAAATAAAGCACTTGGCGCGGTGAGTGGCACTATGGAGATTCACTATCGCACGGAAAATATCGGTGGCTCAAGTGCGCTTTTTGGCGATGAGGGGACGATTGCTGAAGTCGTGCAAATCACTACGCTTGATGAGTTTGTGCGGGAAAATAAAATACAAGTGGGCTTTATCAAAGTCGATATTGAGGGCTTTGAGATGGAATTCCTAAAAGGTGCAAAAGAGACGATTTGCACGCAAAAGCCCGCAATGCTTTTAAGCATATATCATCAGCCAAGCGATTATTTTGGAATCAAGCCTTTGATTGAAAGCTGGAATTTGGGCTATACATTTAAGATTCATAAAGGCATTGATTTAAGCGTAACAGGCGAAACCGCGCTATTTTGTGAGGTGGTAGAGTGAATCATTTAGTTTAGCTTTACACAACGGAATATGTGGATTGCTTCGGCAAATCTACGATTCGCCTTGCAATGACGAATCCCCTACCTACGCCGTCATTACGAGACAATGACAACACCAAAACAAAGTAATCCACACCACTTCGTCATTGCGAGTGAGTGCAACGAACGAAGCAATCCACGAATCTGAAAAATAGATTGCTTCGATTTTCTACGAAAATCTCGCAATGACGGGAATATTTGGATTGCTTTGGCGATTTAATAAATCGCCTCGCAATTACGGCGCAGATTCGCTTAAACAACAGCCTTTCTCACCCGCCGCCCATAAATTGTAGCATTTCTATTTTGTCGCCCTCGCGTGGAATGGTGCTTTTGTAATCCTCTTTTTTGACTAATTTCGCATTTAGCGTTATGGCAAAAATCTTTGATTCCACACCCAAAATCGCCAAAATCTCATCGATATTTTTGCCACTCTCAAATTTCATATTTTCGCCATTTATGCTTAAAATCATCGCCAAACCTCCTTTATTTTTTGTCAAAAAACTTATAAAAAAATCCGCTTTTATTGACTTGCTTTGAACGCGCTAGGACTAAATCCCCGCTTTTTGCGTCCTTTGTAACTACGCTCCCAGCGGCGATTAGCACATTATCTTCGATTCGCACAGGCGCGACAATCTGCGTCCCACTGCCGACAAAGACATTTTTGCCAATTCGCGTTTTATGCTTTTTAATGCCATCATAATTGCAGGTAATCACCCCAGCACCGATATTTGTGCCACCCTCAATCTCACTATCGCCCAAATAGCTTAAATGCCCAGCCTTTATATCCACCAAATGTGAGTTTTTTACCTCCACAAAGTCCCCGATATGCGAGGATTCAATAACTGAATTTGGGCGGATTCGCGCAAATGGACCCACCGAGCTATCTTTAATCACGCTTGATTCAACCACACTATGCGCCAAAATCGCGCTATTTATAATCCTACTTTTGCCCTTTAGCACCGCGCCACTCTCAATCTCGCACTCGCCCTCAAACTCCACGCCAAATTCCATATAAATGCTCTGCGGTAGGTGCATAATGACGCCATTTTTCATCGCTAAATCGCGCAGTCGGACAAGCATAAATTCCTCCGCCTTTGCTAATTCGCTCTTAGAATTTACCCCCATAAAATCGCACTCTTTAGCGCGAATCCCGCTAATATCATCGCTAAATTTGATGATTTCGGTTAGATAAAATTCGTTTTGATTGTTGTGGGATTGAATTTGTGGCAGGGCAGATTCAAGCAACGCGCGATTCACGCAATAAGTCCCTGCGTTTGCCAAATTGATTTGTTTTTGCGCGTCTGTGGCGTCCTTTTCCTCGATGATTTCGCACACTTTGTCGCCATTCATCACTATGCGTCCGTAGTTTGTGGCGTTTTCTAATTCTAAGATTCCAAGTGTGATTTCGCTTTTTGATTTGGCAAATTCGCGCAATGATTCAGCGCGAACTAGGGGTATATCGCCACTTAGGATTAGGATTCGCTCGTATTTTGTGGGAATGGGAGCTTTAGGGTAGGGCGAATCACTGCCTTGCATTATCGCTCCCGCCGTGCCGGGAAAATTCTCATAATCCTGCAAATGCAAATTGATAGCCGAATCGCCCCCCAAAGCGTAATTCGCGCTAATTGCTTTCTGTATAATCTGCGCTTCGTTAAATAGGATTATGTGAATGTCATCGCTAATTTGCGCCACCTCATCGATAATGCAAAAAAGCATTTCCTTGCCACAAATTTTATGCATCACTTTGGGCGTTTTGGACTTCATTCGCGTGCCAAAGCCACCTGCCAAAATTATGGCGGACACGGGGGCAAAGTCGCTTGTTTTTTCGCTCATTTTTTCCTCGCTTAAAAATATTTAAGTTTTTAAAAGATTTTAACACAAAAAACGATATAATCGCAATTTATTTGAATAAAAATCTACAAAAAGTGAGATAGTATGGATTTAGGAACCATAATTGGCTTATTTACGATTTTTGGGCTACTTTTTTACGCTACAGTTCTTGGGGCTGGAATCTCCGTTTATATCGATATACCCTCACTGATGATTACTGTGGGTGGTTCGCTTTCTGCGCTACTTGTGGCATTCAAACTAGAACAAATGAAAAATATGTTTAAATATATGGGAATCGCTTTCAAACCCCACACTTACGATATTCCACAGCTTATCAAAACTATCACAGAGTATTCTATAAAAGCTAGACGCGATGGGCTTTTGAGCCTAGAGCAAAATGTCAATCAAGAGGAAAATGACTTTTTACGCAAGGGGCTAAGTATGGCAGTCGATGGCTCAGAGCCTGATTCGATTCGTGAGCTTTTAGAGGTGGATATGGAGCAAAGTTTCACGCGACACAATAAAAATGCAGATATTTTTGAGCAGTGGGCGGCACTCGCTGGTTCGTTTGGTATGCTTGGGACGCTAATCGGTCTAGTGGCGATGCTTGTAAATATGAGCGACCCTAGCTCCATTGGTCCTGCGATGGCGGTGGCGTTGATTACGACACTTTATGGTTCGCTAATTGGTAACACCGTTGGTTCGCCAATCGCGCAAATCTTGCGCGTTCGCGCACAAGATGAGGTGCTAATGCAACAGCTTGTAATTGAAGGCATAGTGTCGATTCAAGCAGGGGATAACCCGCGCGTTTTAGAAACAAAACTCTTATCATTTTTACCGCCAAATGAGCGCGTAAGCCAATTTGATTAGATTTTAAGCAGATTTAAAAAGGGCGCAAATGGCAAAGAAATTCGAGGAAAAGCCAAAGGGCGGATTACCGCTATGGATGGGGACTTTTGGCGACTTGATGAGTTTGCTTTTGACATTTTTTATTTTGCTTTTATCTATGGCGACTTTTGATGCTAAAAAATTACGCGAGGCAGAGGCGAGTATCAAAGGTGCGCTGACTGTTTTAGACGGCGGAATCAAATTTGACCCTAGCTTTCATCGTATTACTTTACCAGCAAACATCGTGATTCCCCCTGAATACGCAGAGGAAGTAAAGATGATAGAGCAATCCATCATTGACTTTAACACCTCGCCTAATGTCTCCGCAGGTGCGGCAAATATCATAGGTGATGGCGTAAATGGCTTTATCATCACGCTTCCTACAAATGTGCTTTTTGATAGTAATTTCCGTGTAAATGAGGACGCAAAGCTGTTTTTGCGCCGTGTAAAGCAGATTTTTGACAAAATGCCACATAATACAAATATTGAGATTTTGGGACGCTCGAATCTATCAAACGCGCAGATAAATATGGAGCGCGCTTCAAATGCCGCCCTTGCCATATCGCGCGAACTACACGCTTTGCAAATCGATGGCTCTCGCATTAGCACCATAGGCAAAGAGGACAAAAGCGTGGATAACGACACCATAAACATACGATTCTACGCCAAAGACATTGCGACTAATGCAAAAGGGATTTTAGACAAAGGCGCGTTTTAATGCGATTCGCAACGCTTTTGCTTTGTGGTATTCTAATAATGCCACTTTTTTCTGCGCCCAATACCGCCACTCCAGCGCAAAGCACCACCCCAAATGCAAATAATATGACGCAAAACGGGCAAAATCCCAATGATGCCACCGCGAATCTCGATGAAAACGGCAGACTAATTTTAGAGCAACCGCAAGGTGTGAGTGGCAACACGATTCAGCCAAGTCAAGTCAGCGATTTACCTACAACAATGTCGCCCACTTTGCCCACCGTAAATCTCTCTATAAACGCCCCAAAAGAGCCGGGCAATTTAGTAAATACGCTAAATATTGTCATCATCATCACGCTATTAGTCCTTGCCCCAAGCCTCGTGCTTGTGATGACTAGCTTTACGCGAATCATAATCGTGTTAGGCTTTTTACGCACTGCGATGGGCACACAGCAATCGCCCCCGACACAAATACTCGTAAGCCTTGCGCTAATTTTGACATTTTTTATTATGGAGCCTGTGGCAAAAAACGGCTATGAAGTCGGCATAAAGCCCTATATCGCTAAAGAAATCCCTTATGATGAGGCGTTTGTCCGCACGATTGCGCCATTTAAAGAGTTTATGTTAAAAAATACGAGGGAGAAAGATTTGGCGTTGTTTTTTCGGATTCGCAAACTCGACAACCCACAAACTATTGACGATGTCCCGCTAACCGTGCTAATCCCAGCATTTATGATAAGTGAGCTAAAGACGGCGTTTCAAATCGGCTTTTTGCTTTATCTGCCATTTTTGGTAATTGATATGGTGGTAAGTTCGCTGTTAATGGCGTTAGGTATGATGATGCTCCCGCCCATTATGATTTCGCTACCCTTTAAGATACTGATATTTATTTTAGTTGATGGATTTAATTTGCTAATAGGAAATCTTGTAGGAAGCTTTAAAACTTAGATTCGCGTTTGGCAATTTGTTCTGGGGTAATCATTTGCGTTATTTCGGCACAAAATTTCGCTCAATAGACGCTCAAGTCTTATTTCGCTTGTTTCGCGTAAAAATGGCGCAAAGCCACACCGCCATTACT
>JBNMHH010000149.1:0-5226 GCA_050872665.1 Helicobacteraceae bacterium | reverse complement strand
TACATAGATTGCTTCGATTTTCTGCGAAAATCTCGCAATGACGAGTTATGCTTCCCCCCCCCCCAGTAATGACGAATTATTACAACGACAAATTAGAGTGTATCGTTGTTATTTGTGGTGGGTTGCGCTGGTTTTTTTACTCTGCGCTTTTTGATTACCTTGCGGACGAGTTTTTTTGCTTTGCCAAAGCTGTAAGTATATCGTAGAGTTACATTATAGCTTGGGGTTTTTGTATTTATTTTAAAGATTACATTGTTTGTATTGGATTCAGTTTTTTTGTTTAAAAACGCATTTTCTGCTAGTGGCATTCTAAGTGCCAACTCCAACCCGTGATTTACTTCAATATTAGTGCGAAAACCTACATTAAAAGAAAAATCAAAGAAATTTCTTGCCGTTTTCCAGCCTAATTGCATTCCTTGTGGTAAAAGTTGCTCCCTTGCTTTTATATAATAATCAATATCGTCTATTGCCTGTCCGCTCCAATTATTGCCACCCAAGCCCAATCCAGCAAACATTCCAAAGTCTGCAACGCGATTCTTTTCTCTAACGATAAAATTTACTAGCACATCAAAGTCAAAACCATAATTGACAAGCGTTGCAGAGCGATTATTACCCCTATCTAAGATTATATTTCCTGCAGTGTCGCTAACTTTTGGACTAACCTTTGCCATCAGAACATTGATATTTGCATAGTAGCGCAATCCAAAGTATGGCGTAATGAATTGCTTATATCCGCCTACGAATCCAAAGGCTACGCCACCACCATTAAAATTCCCAGATATTTTTTGAGTAACCGTAGTGTTATTATTCTGGGTAGTTGCTAACTCATAATTAAAAGGCACACTTAATGTGCCATATCCAATCTCTAATCCCAAAAATCCACCGCTTTGCTCTGCATTTGCGATACTGTCAAGGCTAACTATCAGTAGAGCGATTCGCAAGAATTTCATCATAATCCAATCCTTTGTCATAATATTTATATAAAAATAAAAATGCAATACTACCCCCCCCCGTGTTAAAATTTGCTTAAAATGTCAAAATTTTGTAAAAAAAGTGTGTAAAATCGCAATATTTATTATTTTGTGTGGTTATATAATCTGATTCCCGCTCATCGCCTCGCTTTGTGCGTGTGTGATAAGCGGGTCGATTATGGAATCCAAATTGCCAGAAAGCATAATCTCTTCTAAGCTATAAAGCGTGAGGTTTATTCTATGGTCAGTTAGGCGATTTTGCGGGTAGTTATAAGTGCGGATCCGCTCGCTCCTATCGCCACTGCCGACTTGCTCCTTGCGGTTTGCGCCCTCTGCCTTTGCTTTATTTTCTAGCTCCATTTCATAGATTCGCGCTTTTAGGATTTTTAACGCCTTGTCTTTGTTTTTGTGCTGGGATTTTTCATCTTGCATAGAGACTGAAATGCCTGTGGGAATGTGCGTTACGCGCACGGCGGAGTCAGTGGTATTGACGCTTTGTCCGCCGTGTCCGCCACTGCGAAAGACATCGATTTTCAAGTCATTTGGATTGATGCTTACTTCCACATCATCGACTTCGGGCATTATGGCGATTGTTACGGCGGAAGTGTGAATGCGCCCTTGTGATTCGGTCTCGGGGACGCGCTGGACGCGGTGTGTGCCACCCTCATATTTTAGTCGCGAATACACGCCCTCGCCCTTGATTAGCGCGATAATTTCTTTATATCCGCCCACGCTATTTTCGCTTGAGCTGATGATTTCGACTTTCCATTTGCGTAAATCCGCGTAACGACAATACGCCTTAAACAAGTCGCCTACAAAGATTCCCGCCTCATCGCCACCTGTTCCTGCGCGGATTTCTAGGAATACATTTTTATTGCCATTGGGGTCTTTGGGGATTAGTAGGGTTTTGATTTCGTCCTCTAATTGCACTTTTGTAGATTCGAGGCTTTTTAGCTCCTCTTTTGCGAGTTCGCCTAGCTCTTTGTCATCTAAAAGTGCCTTATTTTCATCAATTTGCTTTAGAATCGCAATGTATTTTTTCGCGCTAAGCGCGATTTCCTCTAAGTCGCTTTGCTCTTTGCTTAATGCTGTGAGTTTGGCAATGTCGCTTAAAACTTCGCTTTTTAACAACTCTGCGCTAATTTCATCATATCGCTTGATAAGTGGTAGTAATTTTTCTGTCATTTGTGAATCTTATAATGCCAAATCCAAAAAAGCGCGAATCGCTTAAATCTTTAAAGCCAAGCGAATCACACGATTTTTTAAAAGCGCGATTCGGCGCGATTTTGCCGAATCTAGTGCTTATTTTTGCGCGATTTTTTTCACTCTAGCATTTAGCCTAGAGATTTTTCGCGCGGCGGTATTTTTGCTTAAAATCCCTTTGCTTACAAAGCTGTGAATGTCCTTGTTAGCGACTTTTAACGCCTCTTGCGCTTTTGTAACATCATTTGAATCGACTGCTTCATTTAACGCACGGGTAAGGTTTTTCACCCTTGTGCGATAGTATTTATTGCGCTCTGTGCGTTTCAAAGTTTGGCGAATGCGTTTTTCCGCTGATTTATGATTTGCCATAAATTATCCTTAAAGTTAAAATTAAAAAGTGCGAATTATGCCATTGTTTTGATTAAAACAAATTTAAATTTGCAATTTTCTGTCAAATCTACAACATTTAAAATAAATATGCTAAAATTCGCGTTTTACAAAGCCCCAAAGCTAAGGAATTGAAAATGATAAAAAAAGTCTTAGGCAAAATCGTAGGAACGCGCAATGAGCGAATGCTAAAAGAATATCGCAAAAGGTTAGAGCAAATAAATGCGCTTGAATCTAAATTTGAAAATCTAAGCGATTCGCAACTGCAAGAGGCTTTTGCTGACTTACGCGCAAAAACCAAAGATGACTTTGAGAAAAATGGCATATCCGCGCTTGAATCCGCACTTCCCGAATCTTTTGCAATCACGCGCGAGGCGTCAAAGCGCGTCTTAAAAATGCGACATTTTGATGTGCAAATCATCGGCGGTATGGTGCTACACGAGGGCAAAATCGCTGAGATGAAAACAGGCGAGGGCAAAACGCTAGTAGCAACTTTGGCAGTCGCGCTAAATGCGATGATAGGGCGACAAGTGCATATCGTAACGGTGAATGATTATCTTGCCAAAAGAGACGCGAATGAAATGGGCGTTTTGTATGAATTTTTGGGGTATAAAGTCGGCGTGATTACGGGCGAAGAGCGCGATGATGAAAGCAAAATGGCGCAATATGCGTGTGATATAATCTATGGCACAAATAACGAATTTGGATTCGACTATCTGCGCGACAATATGAAGTTTAGCCTAAAAAATCAATTCCAAAAAGAGCATTTTTTTGCCATTGTCGATGAGGTGGATTCAATCCTTATTGACGAGGCTAGGACGCCTTTAATCATCTCTGGTCCAGCCAATCGTAAATTAGAAAACTACGGACTTGCCAATGCGGTGGCGTTAAAGCTAGTAAAAGATACGGATTTTAGTGTAGATGAGAAAAATCGCGCCATTATGATTAGCGAATCGGGCATTAAAAAAGCTGAGGAACTTTTCAAAGTCGAAAATCTCTACAATATCGAAAATGCCGCACTAGCCCACCACCTAGACCAAGCATTGAAGGCAAATTATCTTTTCTTAAAAGACAAAGATTATGTCGTGCGTGATAATGAAGTCATCATCGTTGATGAATTTACAGGGCGATTAAGCGAGGGGCGGCGATTTAGCGAGGGATTGCACCAAGCCATTGAGGCAAAGGAAATGGTGGATATTCGCGAAGAGAGCCAAACTTTGGCAGACATTACCTTTCAAAATTATTTTAGAATGTATGAAAAGCTCTCAGGTATGACAGGCACGGCGCAAACGGAGGCAAGTGAGTTTTTGCAAATCTATAAGCTAGATGTCGTCTCTATTCCCACAAATGTGCCAAATATCCGCAAGGATTACAATGATTTGATTTTCAAAAGCGAAAAGGAAAAATTTGACGCGCTTTGTGCTAAAGTCATCGCCTTGCACAAAAAAGGCGTCCCCATTTTGATAGGCACAGCGAGTATCGAAAAAAGCGAAAAACTCCACGAGTTGCTGAAAAAAGCGCGAATCCCGCATAATGTCCTAAATGCCAAAAATCACACGCAAGAAGCAGAAATCATAAAAGACGCTGGGAAACTAGGCGTAGTAACCATTGCCACCAATATGGCTGGGCGAGGCGTGGATATAAAAATCGAGGATAGTGTGAGAGAGCTAGGCGGACTTTATATCATCGGCACGGAGCGACACGAATCACGCCGAATTGACAATCAGCTACGCGGACGAAGCGGACGGCAGGGCGACCCGGGCGCAAGTCAGTTTTATTTAAGCCTCGAAGATTCGCTTTTGCGTATCTTTGGTAGCGACAAAATAAAAGGTGTTATGGAAAAGCTAGGGCTAAAAGACGGCGAACATATCGAATCGAGTTTTATCACGCGCTCCATTGAAAATGCTCAAAAAAAGGTGGAAAATTTGCATTTTGAATCACGCAAACATATCCTAGAATACGATGATGTGGCAAATGAGCAACGAAAGCTAATCTATCAATTCCGCAATCGATTGCTTGATGAAAACTATGACTTAAGCCATAAAATCGCCGAAGATAGGGAATTTGCACTTGATAGCATTGTAAGCAATCTCACGGATTTGGAGAGTGGCAATGTTAGCGATTTTGAGGCGTTAGAATCGCAGATTATGGAGCAATTTGGCGTGGAAGCTAAAAATGCGCCCAAAGATTCGAGTTTGGCGGACTTAAAAGAGTGGCTTTTGGCGCAGATAAGAAGCGACTACGAATCCAAAATGAGCGTTTTGGATAAAGAGCAGCGCAGTGAGATTGAGCGAATCATATATTTGCAAGTGCTTGATAACTCGTGGAGAGAGCATTTATATGTGATGGATAATCTAAAAACGGGCATTGGTTTGCGCGGATATAATCAAAAAGACCCACTGATTGAGTATAAAAAGGAAAGTTACAATTTGTTTTTAGAGTTAAAGGATAGCCTAAAAATGGATAGTGCGAAAATGATTCATATCATCAAACTTCGCGCAAAAAGCGATGAGGACGAGGAAAGAGCGCGACAAATGCTACAATCTATGGAGTCGCAAAATGATAATGTCGAGTTTAACAAAGACAGCGATGAGAGTGAGAGTGGGAGACTAAAGCCGATTCGCTCCAAAAAAATTGCACGAAATGACCCTTGCCCGTGCGGAAG